>JBBRUB010000719.1:0-2498 GCA_038248175.1 Cytophagales bacterium
TACCTCAACGTGCGTCCTGCCGATATTAAGCAACAAGTTGACGAACAGAACCTTACGGAGACTACTGACCTTGGCTCCTGATTGACAATAAGCTCCCTATACACTATGAAATCGACATGGATTACCTGGCTGATTGCGCTCGTGCTGACCGCGCCAGTAGCCTGGGCACAGGACGGCGGACGGCAAAAAATTGAATCGGCCAAAATTGGTATGATTACCAATCGGCTGAACCTAACTACCGGCCAGGCCGAACAATTTTGGCCTATTTACAGAGAGTATGACGGCAAGAAGCAGGAACTGAACCGGCGCGTTCGCCAACTCCGTAACGAGCCGACACGCAGCAACCATACTGACGACCAGCTCAAAAATGGTCTGCGTGAAGCTAAAGCTACGAAGCAGAAAATTGCTGATCTCGATAACGAATACATGGATCGTTTTCTGAAGGTGATTACGCCTAAGCAACTGAATGAACTCTATCAAACCGAGCGGGATTTCAACAAGATTTTGCTGAATCAGCTAAACCAGAATTAGCATCCGGAATGTAAAAAGCGGTCTGTAATCGGTGGCTAACCCGATAACAGACCGCTTCTCTGTGTTTTAACGGGAGAGTTAGTACCGCACCACTTTGAAACGCGACACGCCCCCATCGAAACGGATCATCATTTTCTTTTTGGCCGCATCGTAGCCGGGACTGACAAATTCGCCCCCACCCACGTCCGTGAAATCGTCTAACTGCTCGATGTTCAACGCACCGTCTTTTTTGATCCGAACGCCCACTTCTTTGGGTACCCGCACCGTTACCGAAGCCGCGCCTACTTCGAGTTTTACGTCGCTCTGATCGGCTTTGGCACCGAGTTTCACGTCTAAATCGGCAGCACCTGCTTCAATTTTTAAGTTCCTGACGGCGTAGCTACTCAGGTCCAGATCGCCCTGTCCGGCTCCGAGGGCTACGTCCATCGTCCAGACGGGGGTGGTATTCAGGTGTATCTCTACACGGTTTTCGAACTTACCGTTCTTGAAGTCAAATTTCTGATTTTCTTCGGTCGGTTTGAGTTCGATGGTTGGGATGCGGGTGGTGGCGTCACGATCTACCGACATGGAGTAGCTGCCGATATTCTGTTTTGTTTCCGCCCGGATGAGTTCGGTAGTGGGGTCGCTGATGATGAACCGACCGGCCCCACCCGACAGCTTCAGCACAGCCTCGCGCGTGTCGGGATTCATCGACTCCACAAACGAACTCTGCTGCACCACGCCGGGAGCATCGGCGCGTTTTTCCTGTTCCGATTGGTAGGCATCTTCGTTATTTTCGGGTTCGTTGTTGTTTCCGGAACCGGAGTCGTCGCCTTCGTTCATCTCGGCATCGTTACCATCGTTGTTCCACTGCCATTCATTATTAAAATCGTCGCGGTTGCGGTTATGGCTGAAGAATCCGAAGAGCGTAGTGGGTACGGCCACGGCCAGCATAACCGTTGTGACGAAAGCCGCCGGGTTTCCGCGCCGTTCCAGAATCAGGTTGATGCCCGCCAGAATCAGCAACACCGGCCACAGGTTTACCAGCGAATGCCAGTCCACATCGAGCCAGCCCGCCCGCCGGGCCAGGAACAGAACGCCCAGCGTGAGCAGAAATATACCCCAGAATAATCCGTTTTGGCGTTTCATAACTTATAAAGGAGTGTTGGTGTTGTGCGGATCATTCGGATTCGTGTAGTCGGTCGGCTTATCCGTGTCGTTAAACGAATCGGTACGGTCGAAGGGTGTTTTGATCCGATCCCGGAATATCAGCCACAGCCCAACGGCAATGAGGATGAACGGCCACAGATCGCCGAAGTCAATGTCGAGATAACGGTCAATCAGAAACAGGACACCGAGTCCAATCAGGATACTGCCGCCGATGAGGCCACGGTCGGGCGATGACGGTTTGTTGGGATTGTAGGGATTCATAGTAAAAACGGGATTTGTGTATAGGGTTGATTGAGCGACTGACAGACCGGCAGCCTGTTTAGGCATGACGATCCACAAGATTACGTAAATCAGCAGGGCCGGGAAAGCGGGCCATGGAATACCGATCAAAAAAAGGAGCCGCACTGCCGTGCGGTTGATGCCGAAATACCGGGCTATGCCCGCGCATACACCGCCAACTATGGCCTCGTCGGCAATGCGTTCCAGTCGATGTGTCATGGCTTTTTGTGTTTAGAACCGAGACAAACTTACCCGCAAAATTATGTTCCTGGAAGAAAAACCGGACGGATGGGCGCGGGCTATGATGGATGTATGTTTAAGATGATAGTAGGTTATGCACAGTAGCGATAGTGCATCAAGCAGCTCTGAACACCTCCTTACACGTTCAATTACCTGTACATTTCTTAGGTAGGTAATCTCGCAGTTCTTGCATTTCCGCTTTTTCTGGTAGGTCTTCATCTGGTACTTTTACCTGTGCCAGCATGACGCAGAACTCCACTAAATTACGAAACTGATAGGGCTGCCCGATGCAGGGGTCA
>JBBRUB010000720.1:0-2498 GCA_038248175.1 Cytophagales bacterium
AGATTGGCGATTACATCGACACCTATTATAATAGGGTGCGCAAGCACTCCAGCTTAAACTATTGCAGTCCTGTTCAATTCGAGTCTAAACATATCCTTCAGAACTAGCAAGAGACTGTCCGCTAAAACCCGACCACCCCACAAGATCAGGCCGGTCTTCGACGGCCCGCCCCGAAGCGATTTTTACGTCGTTGATGTATATGTCGATGGTAACAGGCTTACTGAGATCGCCCTCATCCAATGCCCAGCCGTAGATACCCGTACTGTTTATCACATCTACATGACCGCGTGGCCTGCTAACAGAACAATCACCAGTAGCAACGACAACTCCTCCACCCGGCGTACCGGGGCCACTTCCACTCCCAATTGGTGGATTGGTACGCGGATTATCAGTTGCAAAACAGTTTGTCTGTTCGTTAGACAGTCGGCCCGTTGCATTCAGCCAGGAGCGGGGCTTGAAACCAGATGTTCCATCCTGATAGGCCGCATACAGGAAGCCGTTGTAAATCTGCGCGTAAATTCGCTCACCATACCAGTCGAACAAGAACTGACCTGACGTAAAGCCGCACGTGTTGCCCGGTGGATTCGGATTCGTCGGCGGATTGGGGTTCGTTGGTGGGTTGGGATTAGATGGAGTACCCTGGCAGGCGTACGTTTTAGGGCCACTGCTGAGCCCCTGCGAAGAACCGCTGTACCGTCCCTCAATAGTATGATTACCACCCGAACGGAATTGCTGAGGAATAGTAAAGGCAAAACCATGATTACCGTTATCGCCAAGATGAGTCGCGAGGTCGCCCCGATGATTACTCGCCTGCGTTGAACCCGCGTATTGGCCATCAATATAAAAATCAACGGAAATCGATACGTTGGGCTGTCCCCGGTCAGCCGCCCAGCCGTGTGCAGTATTACAATCGACCTGATCGATATGGCCTTCACCATTTGACACAGCAATACGGGCGTTTTTACTGTTTCCCGCTATTGTTGGCTGGTTTTTGACCAGAACGGTAAGCCCGGCTTTTTCGATAAACAGGCTGCTGGCATCGGCCTGTTTTGGCCCGCGTAGCAGCCGAAATTGAGCTTCGCCGGTAAAGTCGGTGAAGTAACCTTTGACAGTGTACGAGACGGTAGAGCGGTCCGGCGATAGCGTTGTACCAATGTAATCTTCGTAGTCGCCACCGGTTTTGACAAAGCCTTTCGGCATTAACAGCTTCAGCGCGAAACTCTTTTGCTCAGCAAATGAGAAGAGTAGTGCCGAACTGATATTCAGGTCAGTTGCGGTAATGGCCAGCGTAATTTCCTCACCAGCTACAATAGATTGTTTAGTCGAAGTCAATGTAAACCGAATTGGGTCGGCATTGAAAGTTCTCCCAAACCCGACAGCATCTTTTCGGGGTGCGGGTAGTTTAGCAGTGTTTACCTTATTCCCCGGCTTTTCATCGCCAAACGCGAGGAGCTTACCGACAAACAGCATCGACAGTAATAAAGTCAGTACTAATTTCGTTAGCTTGTAGCTGTTTTTCATACACAGATTATCAAAAATGACGAGTTCAATTGCACATCTTTGCAATTGAACTCGTCATTTTTGATAATCTGTGTTAAATTATTGTTTTTACTAAATGTACCTACACACAATATACAGATACCTCCCTGTTGACGCTTTGAAAATCAGTCAAGTTGAGTAGGAAACCAGAAAGCCAGTACGTTATGTACTGGCCTTCTGGTTTTGTTGAACGCAGTTGCTTATGGGCGGGTAGCGTTACCGTCGCCCCGCCCACGCGGCTTTTTCTTTTTCTTCTTGCTACTGCTTTGTGTAGCGTATTTGGCGTCTAACTGCTGCAAGTCGCTGTTGAGCGGGACGGGGGCCAAAAGTACACGCTCACCGATGGGAGTCAGTACGTCGAACGATTCGGGAATGACGCCCCGCTTGTTGAGGTCTAAAATCTCGACGACCCGCGCAATGGGCAACGGATGCCACGTGGTTTCCGAACTGTAGCCAAACCACATCAGCTTGCGGAAGATGTCGGTTTTTTGCAGCCACGCCCGGCCCTTCTGCGTTTCCAGTGGCTTGTCAATGCTCGGAATATCGCGCAGGGCGTCCATGTACGTGTCGAGTTCGTAGTTCAGGCAGCACTTCAACCGCCCGCACTGCCCCGACAGTTTGGCCGGGTTGAGCGACAGGTTCTGGTAGCGGGCCGCCGACGTAGCAATATTCTTGAAATCGGTAAGCCAGGTAGAGCAGCAAAGTTCGCGCCCGCACGAGCCAATACCGCCCAGCCGCCCCGCTTCCTGCCGCAGACTGATCTGCCGCATCTCGATCCGGGCTTTGAACTCACCGGCCAGCATCTTAATCAACTCCCGAAAGTCAACGCGCTCTTCTGACGAGTAAAAGAACGTCGCCTTCGTGTTGTCGGACTGAAACTCAACATCGCTGAGTTTCATATTCAGCTTCATATCGCGGGCTATCTCGCGGGATCGGTACAGAGCGGGCAAATCGCGGAG
>JBBRUB010000721.1:0-2488 GCA_038248175.1 Cytophagales bacterium
AAAACCGCTGGGGTATTCCCGAACCGTTGTCTGGTGCCGCCCCAATTCCAGCCACTGATTTTGATAGTGTACTGGTGCCACTGCTGGCGTTTGACCGGCAAGGCCACCGTGTGGGCTACGGCAAAGGCTACTACGACCGCTTTCTGGCCAACTGCCGCCCCGACTGCCGGAAAATCGGCCTGTCGCTGTTTGGGCCGATTGACCGGATTACGGACGCCGAACCAACCGACGTTCAGCTGGATGGGTGTCTGACGCCGGAGCGGACGTATTATTTCTAAGCAGTTTTTTTCGCGCGAACCCCGTATAACGTAAGAAGGTTACGTTGTGCGGGGTTTATCATTGTCCTGGAAATAGCAGCAATCGATTTTCAGATAACGCGCTGTTTCTATCCATAAACAGTCACGTAAACCACAGCACTAAACAGTATGGACGCACCGAAAGCGATTCTTAGTGGCTCCCGACGGGCTTTGTTACTGCTATGGCGAACGGCAGAACTAAAGCTATGTCAGGGTTTTACCGTAATTTTGTGGGTAATTTATACGGTGGGCGGAAGCCCGCTTTTTGTGTCAACTTATCGCTGCGGGTTCCCACCCGCTTTACGTAATGAAAATTGCCGTTGTTGGGGCTACCGGACTTGTTGGTAGCGAAATTCTGAAAGTATTGGAAGAACGTAACTTCCCCGTAACTGAACTGATTCCGGTTGCGTCGGCCCGGTCGGTGGGTAAAACCGTGTCGTTCAAGGGGAAAGATTACGCCATCGTTGGTTTCGACGATGCCATCAAGGCTAAACCTGCCATTGCCATCTTCTCGGCGGGGGGCAGCACCTCGCTCGAACTGGCTCCCAAATTTGCTGAAGCAGGCATTACGGTGGTCGATAACTCGTCGGCCTGGCGCATGGACCCCACCAAACCGCTGATTGTGCCGGAAGTCAATGCTGACGTACTTACCGCTGCCGATAAAATCATTGCCAATCCCAACTGCTCCACTATTCAGATGGTGGTGGCCCTTAAACCGCTGCACGACCGCTACAAAATCAGGCGGGTGGTGGTCTCGACGTATCAGTCCGTAACGGGAACGGGCAAGGCGGCAGTAGATCAGCTATTTGCTGAGCGCGCAGGCCGTACCGACGTAGAGAAAGTGTATCCGCACCCCATCGACCTCAATGTCCTGCCACACATCGACGTATTTCTCGACAATGGCTATACCAAAGAGGAGATGAAGATGGTGAACGAGACCAAAAAAATCATGGGCGACGACAGCATCCGCGTAACGGCTACCACCGTTCGTATTCCCACCATTGGCGGCCACTCCGAAGCCATTAACGTGGAATTTGCCGAGGAGTTTGAACTGGCCGACGTGGTTGAGCTGTTCAGCAATGCCGAAGGTGTAGTGGTACAGGATGACCCGGCCAACAAAATTTACCCCATGCCACTCACCGCCCACGGTCGCGATGAGGTGTTTGTGGGCCGTATCCGGCGCGACGAAACGCAGCCCAAAACGCTTAACTTCTGGTGCGTAGCCGACAACCTCCGCAAAGGTGCTGCCACCAACGCCGTGCAAATCGCCGAGTATTTAGTGGCGAAGGGGTTGGTGTAATGTGCAGATGAGTTTGGTCCGGCCCGTCAAGCTAACAAGTTAACCATGCAGTCGAAGCTAAATTGCTAATTATGACGCCACGAGAGAGGGAAAAATTGAAGCGTGAATTCGACGAGTTGAGCGAGTTATTGAAATTTCATGTTGATTACGATGGGAAACTATCAATGACTCCATTTGAACACGCGATGTATCGTGATAAAATCCTCGATTTGATGGTAGCCATTCAACAACAGTTGCGCGAAGATGAAGAATAAAGTAAATTCGTAAAATGAAGAATATGCTTATGGAGAATGTCAAGCAACAGGTAATGGCTGAATTTGAGCAGTATAGAGCCTTAAAAACCGATGCAGAACGGGATAATTTCTGGCAAGGCATCTCGGAGCGTTCCGAAAAGTTGCCCGTCGATCAACGGCTTGAATTTCAGCAGGCCGTTCGGGAGCAGACCGATCAAATCCTGCAACGTATGACGACAATTGCCCAGCAACTAACTTCCGGTGAACGTGTGCCGTCTGCGTAACCTTTCATCCCGATAATCTGCCAAAAGACCCGTTCGGTTTGCTGCCGGGCGGGTCTTTTTTGGTAACTTACGTAGGCAATCAATTCCAGTCATGAACACTGACCAACCGGTTATTCAACTCCAGAATGTCTTTCAATCCTATGGCAGTACGCCCGTGCTCAAGGGTATTGACCTCAGCGTATCTGCCGGGCAGGTGGTGGGCTATATCGGTCCCAACGGGGCGGGGAAATCTACGACGCTCAAGATTCTGATCGGGATGCTGCCCGATTTTACTGGGGAGGTGCGGGTGCTGGGCATGGATGTGAAAACGCAGTCGCTCGATATTAAACGGCGCATTGGCTACGTACCCGAAAACGCGGCTCTGTACGATACGCT
>JBBRUB010000722.1:0-2488 GCA_038248175.1 Cytophagales bacterium
CAGCCGAACTACGTCGGTGTTCAGATCGCTGCCCGAATCGGCAGCGTAATACACCTCGGTACGGTTACAGGTGGAGATGACCAGCAAATCGGACAGGCCGAAGAAATCGCGCAGGCGCAGCATAAACCGCTTGGCTTCGTCTTCGGTAAGTGCAATTAACTCACGCACCGCCAGCGGGGCCGACTTGTGCGATAAACTAACAGCTTTGAACGTATCTAACATAATGGCGAATGCGCTAATTGACCAGCGGCTATGACAAAATTACAACACAATTACCGGAGCAGAAAATGACTTTCCTCAGGCACTGGACTGTTTTTTGCCCACATAACTATTTAGAAACTATCCAGATAATTTCGGGTGCGTTTCTTGCCGTAGTCCTATTTGAATTATAACACGACGGACCCCAAAGGCGTTCTTTTTTGCACCATCGATCCGGTTTCTTCGTTTATCTGGCATACCGTTCATTCATGCTTAAATCGTTTGATATTTATAATCAGAACAACGTTCTGAAAATCATTGTCGTTCTGAACCTATTACTGGTAGGCACCGGCTCGCTGCTGTACACCGACAACCTCATCAGCAAGCTCGAAACACGCGAGGAGCAGTACGTTCAGCTCTACGCCAAAAGCATTGCCTACCTAACCAGCAACCCCGCCGGTACGGGCGATCTGACGTTCGTAACCGATGAGATTCTGGGAGCCAATAAAACCATTCCGGCCATTTATGTGGACAACAACGGCGAACTGGCTAGCCATAAGAACATCGAATTTCCCGACGACCTAACCGATGATGCTCAGAAAAAGCAGTTTTTGCGGCAAAAAATTATCGAAATGCGGCAGCGGCACCCGGCCGTAGTAGTTGATCTGGGCAATGGCGAGCGTGGACTGGTCTATCATTCCAACTCCACCTTATTGAGGCAGTTAACGTATTTCCCCTACGCGCTGCTCAGCATTCTGGGCGCACTGGCTTTTCTGGCTTATTTGTCATTCAGCGCGAGCCGCCGGGCCGAGCAAAACCGGGTGTGGGTGGGGCTGGCCAAAGAAACGGCGCATCAGCTTGGTACGCCCATGTCGTCGTTAATGGCCTGGGTTGAGTACATGCGCTCCGACCCCGATCAATTTGATGCGTCCATCACTGACGAGATCGAGAAGGACGTTATTCGGCTCGAAACCATTACGTCCCGATTCTCCAGTATTGGATCGGTCCCCACGCTCAAAGACGAAGACGTGGGCGAGGTAGTACAGCAGTTTGTAGGCTACTTGTCCCGGCGAATTTCTACCAAAGTCATAACCACCATAACGAATCAGCTACCCGCCGGGCAAACGGCGAAACTAAACCGGCTGCTGTTTGAATGGGTCATTGAAAACATCTGCAAAAATGCCGTCGATGCCATGAAGGGAACGGGTCAGCTGCGGCTGCTGATACATGTTTTGCCCAATCGAAACATCGCCATCGATATTACGGACACCGGCAAAGGCATGTCGCGAAAGAATATGCAGAAAGTATTTAACCCTGGTTTTAGCACCAAAAAGCGTGGCTGGGGTCTGGGCCTGACGCTGGCCAAACGCATCGTAGAAGAATACCACGACGGAAAACTTTATGTCAAAAGCTCAGAAATTGGCAAAGGCACTACCTTCCGCATCGTGCTGAATAAATAACTAAAGCAGTTTTCAGTAAACTATCACATGTAAGTCATATATGTCCCATATCAATTGTTTTCTGTACCGTTGAATAAATAGTAAACATTTCAAATATCTCATTATCAGCACTTTTTGTGAATTATTGGATTCTTGCTCAGTATCGAATTGTTTAACAAAAAAATATTTCTCTACATTCACTATGGTTAAACTAAACTAATTTCATCAAATGAAAAATCTTTGTTCACGGTTACTCTGTGTATTTGTAACATCTGTTATTCTGATGGGATGTGAGAGTAAGAAAGAAATGGTCGTCGACGACGGGACGTTATCCAAAGACGGGACGACAGCTATCTCTGAAAGAGAGAAAGAACTGGGTGTTAAACTGTTCAAGAAGGACATTGTCTTGTCCGATGCCACTGGTAAAAACAAGGTGTTGATGACCTTCGCGGCAGAAAGCGAAGCTTCTCTTGAGACTTACCTTAAGACTAAGTCTTATACGATTTCTCCTATAATGTCGTTAAGTGACATCGAAGGATTGGACGAGGCTACGTCGGGTAGGACGAACAAAGATGTTACGAAATCTGTCTCTGAGGACAGAGGAGCAACAGGTCTGATTATTACTGAGGAAAAGCAGCGGATGCTGGACAGAAGTGCTATCGGTTACTTGGTCAAAGTAGATAACTTGGCAAATTATAACAAACAAGCTAAGATGGCCTACAGTTTTCACAGTGAACATACGAGTGATAATTGGCCAGAGAAGGCGTACTTTCGCGCTGATCACATAGTTGATGTGCGGCTTTTAGCTAAAGACAGATGGTACAATCAGTATAATTCTCGGTGGGAAGCTC
>JBBRUB010000723.1:0-2482 GCA_038248175.1 Cytophagales bacterium
CGGGGAAAGAAAAACATACCCGACAACGACGTTCTGGCCGATCCCAACGCCATTGACAGAGCGCGATAGTTTTCCTTTATCTGTTTAAATCACATGACCGAATCTAAAATCCTGACTCGCCCGCAGGCTATTGACCGGGCCAGCCAATGGCGGGCCAACGGGCAGCAGATTGTCTTTACCAACGGCTGCTTCGATATTATTCACCTTGGCCATATCGACTATCTTGAAAAAGCCCGCGCCCTCGGCCACCGCCTGATCCTGGGCCTCAATACCGATGCCTCGGTCAGTAGCATCAAGGGCCCCCTGCGCCCGGTCGTGAACGAATACGCCCGCGCCCGCCTGATGGCCGCGCTCGAATTTGTGGACGCCGTAACGCTCTTTGGCGAAGAGACACCCCTCGCCCTCATCCAGGCCCTCCGCCCCGACGTACTCGTCAAAGGCAACGATTATAGCGTGCAGACCATTGTTGGGGCCGATTTTGTGCTGGCTCACGGCGGGCGCGTTGAAACCATTGCCCTCGTACCGGGTTATTCGACCACAACACTAATCGAGCGTATCAAGGCGGGGTATTGAGTTTAGGTACTTTAGATAAAAATCTACGGTGTCAGTGGGATTTACCTGACGGTTTGGCTAACTTTAAGAAACTGTGGCAGAAACGTTCTGCCTGGCGCAAACCAGAACACCTTCTCTGACAATGAATTTACTCAACAATACTACCGCCCGAACCACACTCCTTTTCATCATGCTGCTGCCCACAGCTGGCTGGACGACTGCCGACCGTACCGGCGATCAGATTTTGGGCAAGTGGCTCTTTCCGGCCAAAGGATCGAGCGTAGAGATTTACCGCAACGGCAATCAGTATTTTGCCCGCATTGCCGACGTAGCGACGCGTGGTGTACACGAGTTCGGTATCACTAAAGACAAACTGCTGATGAAAAACCTGACCTTCGATGGATCAACCTGGTCGGGAGGAAAATTGATCCATCCGCGCAACGGCATAAGTTTCGACGTGGAACTTCACCTGCTTGATCCTAAAACCCTCGAAGCCCGTGTTTCCAAAGGCTTCCGATTTATCGGTAAAGAATTTGTCCTGACCCGCCCCGAAACGGCTCAATAAAGCTGAGAACCTGTTTGAGATAGTGATTTGAACCGCTTTGCAGGGAAACCAGCGAAGCGGTTTGCTTTGTTAGATGGCTACAAAGCAGGATGAATGGAATGTGAATAGGAGATTTTTTCCGCCCATTCGTTGTTTTACTATCAACGGGTGGCATAGATTGCTTCCTAATTGAGAAAACCATAAACCTAAACAACAGACTATGATTTGGTTATTAATGATTCTGATCTTCGGTGCCAGTGCATTTGTAAGCTGGCGGCTTCGGAGCAAGTTCAACGAATATTCGCAGATTGGCCTGAGCAATGGCATGAGTGGTGCCGAGGTGGCCCAGCAAATGCTCAATCAAAACGGGATTCACGACGTGCGTGTCCTGTCGGTAGAGGGTATGCTTACCGACCACTACAACCCCGAAGAAAAAACCGTAAACCTCAGCGCCGACGTGTATTACGGGCGCAGCGTAGCGGCAGCCGCTGTGGCAGCCCACGAGTGCGGACACGCTGTACAGCATGAGGTAGCCTACGCCCCGCTGAAACTGCGTTCGACGCTGGTGCCGATGCTAACGGTGTCGTCGAAGTATATGCAGTGGGTGTTACTGGGTGGCATTTTGTTACTCAATACCACGCCCATTCCGCTGGCCGTTGGCGTGGCCCTGTTTAGCCTGACAACCTTGTTTTCGTTTGTTACGCTGCCCGTTGAGTTCGACGCCAGCAAACGCGCGCTGGCCTGGATTCAGACTAATGGCGTTGTGAATGAGCGGGAGTACAGTTTTGCCAAAGACGCGCTCTGGTGGGCTGCCATGACCTATGTAGTTGCCGCGCTGGGTTCACTTGCCACGTTGCTTTACTACGCCAGCCTGTTGCTGGGCCGTCGGAACTAACGATAGAGTGCTTCGGCGAAGAAACAAAGAAAAGCCCCGTCTGAATCAGACGGGGCTTTTCTTTTGTTGTTTTATCTCAATTCAGAAAGTTAATAGTGGAATCCCTGCTGGCGCAGGAAGTCAGCGTCGGCCTGGTTTTTGGGTTTTACGCCCATACCAATGCCGCCGTTCTTGATGTGTGTTTCAGAGTCTTTGGCGCGGTCTTCCGACATGCCGGAACCTACCAATGCGCCAATCAGGCCACCGGCCAGCCCGCCCGCACCGGCACCGGCAAGGGCAGCGGCCAGTGGTCCGGCCACTACCAGTCCGAGACCTGGTAATACCAGACTGGTACCAATGGCGGCAACAGCAGCAACAATGGCCCCAACAGTACCGCCAATAGCTGATCCGGTACCGGCCCCTTCCAGAGCTTTGTCGCCCAGATCAGTGTCGCGGTCATCAACGTATTTATCCGAAAACTGCGTTTTGCGAGTGTCATCGCTCATCAGTAC
>JBBRUB010000724.1:0-2479 GCA_038248175.1 Cytophagales bacterium
TATCGACTTCCTATACAATCAATACCCGGACGCCACCGAGGTCATTTATTTCGATCCCGACATCATTATTTTTCAGCCACTGACAAAACTGATTGCCGATCTGCATACGTGCAGCATCGTGCTGACGCCCCACACCTGCTCACCCACCCCCGACTGGGAACGCCCCAACGAACAGCACCACCTGAACACTGGCATCTTTAACCTCGGCTTCATTGGACTGCGTTGCGACGATACCGCCCGGCGGTTTGTAAACTGGTGGAAAGATCGGCTCGTCTATGAGTGCCGTATCGACCTATGCGCGGGTTTGTTCGTCGATCAGCAGTGGGTCAACTTTGCGCCGGTCTATTATGATAACGTCCTGATTGAACACCACCCCGGCTATAACATGGCTTACTGGAACCTCCACGAACGAATAGTCACCACCGACGATACCAATCAATGGCTCGTTACCAACCCCTCGACCAATCGAACTGAACCTCTGCAGTTTTTTCATTATAGTGGATACAACCCCTACCAGCCCGGCGAGGTCTCCAAATACCAGACCCGGTTTGCGTTTGCCGCAGTAACTGACACCGGAAAAACTGAAACGAGAACGGCCCGGCCTGATGTTATTCCCTTGTTTGACTTGTACCGCGAGCAGCTCTTGATAAACTATAATGACCAGTATCGGCAATATCCATGCGCTTATATCAAACCGCCGGTAGCACTACGTTATCGGCGTGTGCGAAAACTGCTGAACGGTCCGCTACACCGACTCATCGCGTTACTCGAATCGTAGAAATATATGCCCTTACAGTCTCTTAAACCAATTCCAGCCCGTGCGCTCTGGACGTACCGATACCATAAATACATCCACATTATTGGTAAATTCTGGTCGTATCGTCGCAAATACTGGAATCTTCGTCTGCTGAAAGCAAAAATGGGTAGCCGCCCGCTCATTGCTATCATACTGTCTGAGCAGATGGGCGACATTATTGCCTGCGAACCCGTAGCCCGCGAGGTACGTCGGCGTCACCCCAACGGGTATATTGTCTGGGTTGTGCGTCAGGCCTATGCTGACCTGGTGAAGCACCACCCCGACCTGGACGGCTACCTGATTGAGAAATGCCCCAGCGAACGCATGTACCTACTCAACTCGGGTATTTATGACGTGGTCTATAACATGCACATCTCGCATCGCAAGTGCAAATACTGCCCTGAGGATCCCGTTAATCCCACCGCCGACCAGATTGGGCTGAATTTTGACAACTACTACGACCGGGGTGATTTACTCTACATTTTCTCGCAGGCAGCTGGGCTACCCGCCCTCACCGACGAACCCAGAATGTATATACCGACGGAGGTAAAACAGCGGGTAGCTGCCCTAAACCTGCCGCCCCACGCCATTGTCATCCACTGTCAGTCGAGCCATGTCATGCGCGACTGGCCCGCCGATCACTGGAACCGACTTGTGCAGTGGCTTCTCGACACCTATCCGTATGCCATTGTCGAAATCGGGCTGGCCCCCGTCGTGACCAGTAAAGACGGCCGGTTCTATACTCTGTGCGGGCAGTTAAGTCTGCTGGAAACCGCCCAAGTAATTGGTCAGGCGGGGTTGTTTGTGGGTATAGACAGCGGTCCGGCGCACATGGCTAACGCAACAGGTACGGAAGGTGTAATTCTGCTGGGGCAATTATTCGATTTTACGGATTATCTCCCCTACTCAGGCCGCTACAAACGGGGCGAAGGGGTTACTATTCTCAACGATTTTGGTAAACCCTGCGCTGAATTGCCGTTCAACTGGGTTAAAATAGCCGTTGCAGAGCGTTTAGGTCAACCAAAACTCGTATGAAACAAACCGAAGAGGTCAGCGTGGTTATCGTCATTCCGGTCTATAATCCCACCCTAACCGATCACGAACGAATCTCCTTTATCCAATGTGTGCATGTGCTGGGCCGGTACCCCATAGTGCTGATTGCCCCCCACTCGCTCAACATTTCAGAATACCAAAAACTATACGCACCTTTGTGTGAGTACCGATTTAATGACAGCTATTTTTCTGATATACAGGGATATAACAAACTGATGTTATCAGAAGAATTCTACGAAGCATTTACCAGCTACGAATATATGTTGATCCACCAGTTGGATGCTTTTGTGTTTAGCGACAAACTGGAAGCCTGGTGTCGGCGGGGGACCAAAGGGGGTGTGTCCTAAATCATGACCTAAGGCTATAGCCTCTACTAAATCTTCATTTAGCCGCAAAGCTCTGGCAATAGTTCTAGCGATTTGTGTTACCTCTAAGGTATGCGTCAGCCGTGTGCGAAAATGGTCATCTAAAGGAGCAATAAAAACTTGTGTCTTGTGCTTGATACGGCGGAAGGATTTACAATGTATTATCCTATCACGATCTTTTTGAAAAGCAGTTCTGATTTCGCATTCCTGATCAGGAAAAGCTCTTCCCTTGCTCTCACTGCTTAATGTGGCATAAGGTGATAAA
>JBBRUB010000725.1:0-2478 GCA_038248175.1 Cytophagales bacterium
CAGGCCAACATGCTGCCGGACATGTCGCTGGGTAGTGGTCCTAAAATGGAGACCGGAGCCAACACCGGCAGCGACCCAATGACGTCAATGCACATGCTGAACTGGATGGACTGCGTTCGGAGCCGGAAAGAGCCAAATGCGCCCGCCCGCGTGGGCTTCAACCACTCGGTTGCCAACGTCATGGCCACGACCGCCCTACACACCGGCAAGCGCGTTACGTGGGATGCCGCTAAAGAGTATTTGTTTATCGGCTGATAACTATACTATCTGAAAACAACGAAGCCCGGCTTTGCCGGGCTTCGTTGTTTTCTGACGATTGGTTGGCTGATTACAGCGTACTCATGTCAATCACAAACCGGTAGCGAACGTCGCCTTTCAGCATCCGTTCGTAAGCCGTTTCGATGTCGCGCATCGGAATCAGTTCAATGTCGGATACGATATTGTGTTCGGCACAGAAATCCAGCATTTCCTGCGTTTCGGGCAGGCCGCCGATCATGGATCCGGCAATACTTTTCCGACCGCCAATCAGGTTGAAACCGAATATCTCGGTAGCGGTTGGTGGTACGCCAACGCAGATATGAACACCGTTGGTTTTCAGCAAACCGAGGTACATATTGTAATCGTGTGGGGCCGAAACCGTGTCGATGATAAAGTTAAAAGTACCCCGCACCGACTTTAGCTGCTCAGCATCGCTGGTCAGCACGAAGTTGTGGGCACCCAGCCGCCTGGCGTCTTCTTCCTTGCTGGGCGACGTACTGAGCATAGTGACCTCGGCCCCAAAAGCTGCGGCAAATTTAACGGCCATGTGTCCCAGACCACCCAGACCCAGCACGGCAACTTTATGGCCCGCGCCTACTTTCCAGTGCCGCAGGGGCGAATAGGTTGTGATACCAGCGCATAGCAACGGAGCCACAGCAGCCAGGTCCAGTTTGTCGGAAACGTGCAGTGCAAAATCTTCGTGAACAACAATCAAGTTGGAGTATCCGCCGTAGGTAGGCGTTTTTTTGTCCTGCTCCCGCCCGTTATACGTTTGCGAGGCTCCGTTGAGACAGTACTGCTCCAGCCCGTCTTCGCAATTGGCGCAATGCCGACACGAATCGACCAGACAGCCCACACCAGCCAGATCGCCCACCTTGAATTTATCGACGTGGTCGCCAACGGCCGTTACCCGCCCCACGATTTCGTGGCCTGGTACCATCGGGAAAATAGAGCCGCCCCACTCATCACGAATCTGGTGCAGGTCGGAGTGGCAAACGCCACAATACTGAATGTCAAACTGAACATCGTGCGGACCAACCTCCCGACGCTCAAATTGAAAAGGTGCCAGGGGCAAGTGCGGGTCCTGAACAGCGTAGCCTTTCACATCAATCATATCTATTGGTTCCTGATAAGGTTAGGTGAAATTTTTCTGGCGGAGCGATAGCCCCATCGTCATCTATTAACCGAAAACACCCGCCAATAGTGACGCTGCCGGGCCAAAATCCCGAAGAAACCTTTATTCCAATTCCCCTGCATTAGCTGACCAGTTTCAGCGGCCCCGCCCCTACCTGACAGCGCAGGCATTTTTCCGGATGCATAATTCATCGCATCATTCAATGACCGCCAGCAGTGGCAAGCGCGTTACCTGAAATGCTGCCAAACAGGACACGGCACTCGGCTAAGCCGGTTTTGTCTGTATCTTGTTGGCATGAAACACATCACTGCCTCGTTTGTAGCCTTTTTTTTTAGTATTGTTACCAATTCAGGATTTGCCCAATCGTCTTCAAAAACCGGAGTAACGGCTAAACCCCGCGTTGGCATTACGGGTCTGGGTATCGAGTCCAGCACCTTCTCGCCCGCTGTAACGCAGGAAGAAGCCTTTCACGCCAAGTATGGTGATACGCTGTTTACGTCCTACCCGTTCCTGAGTGCCGACGCTCCGCTGCGGCAACAGGCCACGTGGTTACCGGCTTTAATGGGCAAATCGCTGCCGGGCGGGGCCGTTACGCGCGAGGCATACGAGTCGCTGGTGGGTCAGACGCTGGACCGGCTCAAAAAGTACGCGCCTTACGACGGTCTGTTTCTCGACATTCACGGGGCCATGAGCGTAGTGGGATTAGATGACCCGGAAGGCGATTTCATTACCCGAATCCGTAACGTCATCGGCTACAAAACACTGGTGTCCCTTTCGATGGATTTGCACGGCAATGTATCGAAGCGGCTGGCGCAAAACGCCGATCTGATTACCTGCTATCGTATGGCTCCCCATGAAGACGCTATGGAAAGCAAAGAACGGGCCGTAAAAAACCGGCTCGACCGGCTCAAAAGCGGCAAGGGTAAACCCGCCTATAAAGCCTGGATACCTGTACCTATTTTGCTACCGGGCGAGAAAACCAGTACCCGCATCGAGCCGGGCAAGAGCCTCTACCAGCAGGTAGCCCCCGCGGCTGCACAGCCCGGTATTATTGACGCGGCCATCTGGATTGGCTACGCCTGGGC
>JBBRUB010000726.1:0-2475 GCA_038248175.1 Cytophagales bacterium
CGGGCGTACCAATTACTTCCGACTCACTATCGGCGTAGGCGGGTGGTACGGTACCGTTGAACAGGGGCATGAAGTGGCAGATACCACACTTTGCCTTACCCATGAACAAATTGAAACCGTACAGTTCTTCGGCGGAGAGCGCTGCTTTATTTCCCCGCATGTACTGATCGAAACGCGAGTCGAGCGAGATCAGCGTCCGTTCATAGGCGGCCAGGGCATTTTGAATATGCGTGGGTTTGATGCCTTCTTTGGCCTGTGGAAATGCCTTCTGAAACAGCGTTACGTAATTCGGGCTGCGCTGTAATTTTTGGGCGGCTTCGGCCAGAGAACCGCGCATCTCGTCGGTATTGTGAATGACATCGAACGACTGGTTTTCGAGCGATGCAGCTCTGAGGTCATAGAACTGACCGGCCTGCAATGCTGCATTGAGCAGGGTGGGCGTATTACGACCGATGAACCCCCACCCACTCAGGGTTTTATTTTTGGCCAACCCATCGGTAAAGGCCCGGTCAGGCTGGTGGCAACCCGCACACGACCGCCCGTTACCGCCCGACAGCACAGGGTCGGAGAACAGGCGTTTACCGAGTTCGATTTTAGCCGGATTCATCCGGGCATCTACCGTTGCCGCATAGGCATCGGGGTCGAAGGCGTTTTTGGCGAACAGCGTTTCGGCATCAGCCCGGAGCGGGCGTTTGTCGGACAGGGGCGTAATGGTTAGCTGTTTCTGATAGGTTAGCAGTTGTTTAGAAAGTGGATTGGCGTAGGTGATGATGAAGTGCGCCCGGTCAAAGGCGTCAAAATCTGACTGTTTTCGCAAGTACGTTTGGGCGTTGCTGAGCGTTATTTGCAGTGAGTCGAAGACGGGCGTTTCGGTAGCGTAGGGCGTCATAAACATCTGCACGGCGGCCAGTACGGTGGCGGCTTCGGGCAGGGCAGTCTGGCACGAGGGCGTATCGAACCCACTGATACCAAGCGAGATAACCCGAAACACACCCAGCCGCAGGGCATCGAACACATGGGCATCGGTTAGTTCGGTAGCTTCCCAGAGGGTTTTATACACGCTGAGTTCGCGCTGGAGTTTACGCACTTCCCGCACCAGTTCGTCGCGGTTGGCAGGGTCAAATTCGGGGTAAATGTATTCTTCGATTACCTGCAAACCACCCGGCTCGAATTGCTTGGTTTCTTCGACCTCTATTTCGGGCAGCGGTGGTCCGTTCACTAAGCGGCTGGTGGCCGGAAAATAATACTCCGTAAACGGCTCTATGCGCTTGTAGGCCGTGCGGCATTCCCGAAATACCCGTTGGAGTGAGTCGGTCGCTGTACTCGTTTCGGCTAAGGGCAACAGTACGCGCCGGGTCAGCGAATCGAGGGTTTGCAAATGCGTCTGAACCCGGGTTTTGGTTTGTTCGGTGGGGCTGAGTTGTGGTCGGCTCCAGCGCGAGATCATGCTGGCAAGGCCAACAAACAGGGCCGTTATCAGCAAAACGGACAGTAATAAACGAAGCGGTTGGCTGGTTTTCATCGGTTGACAACGTTAGGCAATAAAGCAGCCCCCCACCCGGTGGGGCAGAGGGCTATACGTACGGTGTAACTTACTTACTTCGCAATGCCGCGAACGATTACTACCTGACCGCCCTCGCGGTTGCCCGATACTTTGGAGCCGTCGGCATCTTTGAACTTATCTTCCTGCCATGTGTGCGGGTGAATGTTCACCAGAAAGGTATTGGGCGTTTTCACGAGGTCCGAAATATCGTACATCGCCCCGTATTCCCACGAGCTAAGGAGCGACGTTTTGGTGGTGTTATATTTCGCTTCAAACGCTGCGTCGCCCCGGCGGTGGTTCATTTCCAGCATCGGCTTGTTCTGACCCGTTGCTATGCTCCACTGCCAGATGCGGCCATCGTGCTTCGTATCTAAGTAAAACGAGTCGCCGTCTTCCTGGATATAGACGAAGTTATCGGTCACGCAAATATTGTCGGGGTTTACAATGCTATTGCCCGGATTAACGTTTCCATCGATGATGGGAGTTAGCTTACCGGCCAGTGGGTTGTTGGCGTCCAGTACCAGTTTGTACACCCGGCCCCACATCGTCTTGCCATCTACCGGCGTCCGCTTGTCGGCCTGGCTGATGCCCGTTGCGGTGAAGTAAATTTCGCGGGCGTTGACCGCGCTGCCTTTGCGGTAGTCCACGTCCTCAACACGGGCAAACTGAATGGCTTTCTTCGTAACGGACTGGGCCGCGATCTGTACGCCTGTCGAGGTTTTTACGTCGTCAACTTCCACAAACTCTACGTCGTAAGTAGTACCAACTTTCATGGTCGTTTCGACAGGGTCCTGCGTTTTGGTCCGCAGGAAATACAGCTTACCGTTTTGCAGGTCGCCCACCGTATTCGAGACGTAGGCCAGCACCTGCCCGTTGCCGTCATCTTCACCAATAATGATGACCGTTTTGCCGGGGAATGCATCTTTGGGCAG
>JBBRUB010000727.1:0-2464 GCA_038248175.1 Cytophagales bacterium
AACTTAGTGCATTGCCCGGCGTCCGGCTGCTGGACGAGGGAAACCATTTATCGAGCATCATTACCCTCGTCAGCGACCGTAAACCGGCGTCTGATCTCAAGGCCGATTTGCTGGATGAACGCATCAATACGTCGCTGAGCATCTATGGCGGTGCTATTATCGACTTCGTGCGCAAGGGCATGACTACAGCGGCTCTGCGCATCTCGCCCCATTATTTTAACACCGACGAAGATATGGACCGGCTGGTCGATACGCTCAGCGTCGCTTTGCGGTAAAACTGTGCTATTCTTCTCGTTTCTGACCAATGAAAACCATCGTTGATCTGTTGTTGCTGGGCGACCCGCGCCTGTACGAAACCTGCGAACCTGTGCGCCCCAGCGAGCTGCCCCTTGTACCGGGCTGGGTAGCTGATTTGCACGCCGTGATGGAAGACATACGGGATACATACCAGTTTGGCCGGGGCATTGCCGCCCCGCAACTTGGCATTATGAAACGGCTATTTTACCTCGATACAGACCGCCCCCGCGTCATTATCAATCCCGAAATCAGTGAGTTAAGTACCGAAACGGATGAACTCTGGGACGACTGCATGAGCTTTCCGAACCTTCTGGTACGCGTCCAGCGCCACCGACGGATTACCCTGACCTACCGCGACGAACACTGGCAGCCCCATATCTGGCCCGTTACAGACTGGCACATCTCCGAACTGATTCAGCACGAATATGACCACCTAAATGGTGTGCTATGCACCATGCGGGCCGTTGATGAGCGGGCATACCAGTGGAGACCAACGCCGGATAAAGCCACTGTCATGGCAGGTCGGTAAACAACGGCAGAACAAATATCCGCTCAGTTCAGGGGCAGGTACTGCTGGCAATAGAGCCGACGAACTTTGTCGCGGGTTCGTTTGAGCCGCATCTTCACCGCACTTTCTTTCAGGGCGAACCGCTCAGCAATGGCCCGGATGTCGAGACCCTCTTCGTACTTCAGACGAAGTATTTCGGTTTCGTCGGGTGAGATAGACTCAAGGATCAGCGTCAGCCGCTGAAACTGCATTTCCAGCAGCTCCTTATCGGTAGTGTCAATAGCTTCGCGATCATAATCCGGCCCAATTTCAACCAGAGAGATTCGGTTGGCAGCTCTGAGCTGATCCATACAGTAATTGTACGAGATAGAATACAGCCAGGTCGAGAAGGTAGCCTGCTCGCGGAAATTGCTCAGGTTACCGTGTACGCGCAGAAAAATGTCGTGGGTAAAGTCCTCGGCTTTCGATGTGTCTTTAATGAGCGACAGGCACCGCCGATAGACTTTGGATACATACCGATTGTAGAGTGCTTCGAAATAATTGCTCTGCTCGGTAGTTAGGTGCATACGTATTAGTTCTTCATCCTTCAATTGATGATGGTTCATGGCATTTACGGGAAGTATATGAGATATGGGTTAGTTGTTATCTACATCGTACATGGTATAGCACTTTACCCGAAAACCCTGATTAATTCAAAGCAAATCGCTACGCACATGCATACTCTGTCAATAACAGTGGGAAAGTAGGTTATTTACCTGTAAATCGAGTAGTTTACTTACCTTATAGATTGTAAGATTTATTTTTCGGTAGGTAGATTAACCATCAGGAATACGAGTGCCGTTGAGCAGAGCCTTTCTGATGCAGGATGTTGATATAAGCGTACCTTTGCAGCCGTACTCTTTGGGGCCTGTCGGCAATGTCAGAAACAGGCGTCCCGATAAGAAAGAATAGTTTCTGCATTAACACAACATAACGCTATTGGTTATAGGGGTGTCTGCCCTTTGTTAACCCAGCATCAGTACTTACTATACTATGGTTCCAAACGACGAACTCATACGAATCATTGACCTGCTCAATACAACCTACGAGAGCGAAGAAGCCTGGCATGGCCCCTCGGTGGTTGAAGTCCTGCGCGAGGTCACGCCCGATGTGGCTGGCCGGCGGGTTTCGCCCAATACACACACCATTGCCGAGCTGGTCTTTCACATGACAAGCTGGCGTATCTTTTGCGTAAAAAAAATGCAGGGAGATGCCGACTTTGACATTACCACGCCCGCCAAAGATTTTGGTGCCCTGCCTGATCGAATCGACGATTTTGAGTGGGAGGCCCTTCAAATGGAACTGAGTCTAAGTCAGGAAGAACTAATCAACGAGTTAGACAAGCGCGACGACGATGAGTTTCTGGAAGACATCGTTCCAGGTCGTGACTATACGTACTATGACATGCTGCACGGCATTGTCAACCATGACCTGTACCATACCGGACAGATCATGATCCTAAAAAAAGTACTTCAGGTTGGCCGGGCAGGGGTACACCTTCAGGAAGACAATGACCCCTACGGCTCCCCCTTTGGTCAAAGCCGCGATAACGACGACTATTATTGATTGTGAATGAGTGAATGGAGTCTGGCGTCAGTGTACTGGCAGACCGGCCACCAC
>JBBRUB010000728.1:0-2459 GCA_038248175.1 Cytophagales bacterium
AGCGGTCGCAAATGCGGTCGATGAGGTCGGTAGTAACAATGGTTTTGGCCACAAACTCCTTACCCGTCAGTTTACCCGCGTCGTTCCAGGCATTGAGCAGGTAATAAATAATCAGGCTGGCCATCTGATTACCGTTCAACAGCTCAAACTCGCCGTGGTGATTTCGTGCGCCCGCGCCGACGCGGTCAGCATCGGGGTCGGTGGCAATAATGAGGTCGGCGTCGATTTTCAGGGCCAGATCCAGCGCGAGCTGCATGGCCGCGCGTTCTTCGGGATTCGGCGATTTTACGGTCGGGAAATTTCCGTCAGGCTCGGCCTGTTCCGGTACGACGTGTACGTTATTGAAGCCAAGCGCGTCCAGCGCGCGCGGAACGAGCGTAATGCCGGTGCCGTGAATGGGGGTATAGACAATGTTCAGATCAGCCTGCCGTGCAATGACGTCGGGATTCACGGCATTTTCTTTGACGCGTTCGATGTAGGGCGCGTCGATTTCCTCGTCAATCAACTGAATTCGCTCCGGAACACCCTCGAACTTAATCTGATCGACCGACGTGATTTTGTCCACTTCGGCAATGATGGCTTTGTCGTGCGGGGCTACTACCTGCGCTCCGTCGTCCCAATAGACTTTATAACCGTTGTATTCGGGCGGGTTGTGCGATGCCGTGACCACGATGCCGCTCTGACAACCGAGTTGCCGGATAGCAAACGAGAGTTCGGGCGTGGGCCGCAAATCGCTGAACAGATACACCTTTATGCCATTGGCTGAGAAGATATCGGCCACGAGCCGCGCAAATTCGGGACTCATCCGGCGGCTGTCGTGCGCAATGGCTACGCTGATATCCTGCTCCGGGAAAGCCGCCAGAATGTAGTTGGAGAGTCCCTGCGTAGCGGCCCCAACGGTGTAGCGGTTCATGCGGTTGCTGCCCACGCCGAGTACCCCGCGCAGACCGCCGGTACCAAACTCAAGGTCGCGGTAAAACGAATCGGTCAGTTCGGTGGTGTTGCCTTCGTCAATCAGTTTCTGGATGGTGGCTTTGGTATCGGCGTCGTAGGGGCCGCTGAGCCAGTGGTCAACATTCTGCTGCGTAGTGGCGTCGAGAGATTGGGTTGTCATGGATGAAAAGGGTTTTGTTGGGGGTAAAATTATGCGTGGGAATAGGTTAAGAAGCCGTTGGCAGTCAGGTGCTCATCTAACTCTTCCCAATGAATGCCGTAGCCACCGGCTGTCAGTTCAAAGCGGTTACGCTGTTCGGGCGTAGCTTTTTGCAAACGTGGAAACCAGGATAGTGGGCTGCCAATAACTCGTCCGTCGTTCAACTCGACATAAACCCGCGTCTCATCAAACCACACGTTCCGGGCAACGAAATTTTTGATTTGGACAGTAGTCAATGGGTTCAATAGTTCCGATTGTGGCAAAGTTCGAGTCGTTTCAAAAATAAACTGTGCAGTTCTTCTTCTGTTTTGTCGGGAAACCGTTCGCGCAGACCGGCTTTGAAAAGCTGCTTGCTAAAGTCTGACAGCTCAAACGCTTTCAGCAGTCGCTGCTCCGGCGTCATATTGCGCAATACCTGAAGGTATAGCTGATGGTTGGGGCGGGGTTTCGGGTCCATATACGTAATCGCTCCGCCAAAATTACGATTACCCCGCCACCTGCCAAATCGAATGCGCAGATTCTAAGTTGGATTATTACCGTGTTTAGCCATCTGCCGCGCCCTCGACTGCCAGCCCGGCGACCTGCTCGAATACGCCCCCGCCGAATCCGGCAATTCTAAGCAACCCGCCTGATATACCATTTTTGAAATCGATGATGCGTCGGCCAGTTGAAACGCTTGTTGAGGTCCGTAAACTGGCCGTTGCCGAATATCGGGTAACTTGCTGACGCGGGTGAGACGCAACTATGCGTCTCTACGGGAGGTAACGCTCCGTAATATGGACAGCCCGTTCGTTGGTTTCCAGAATTAGCGGGTGGCGGGGTTCGTTCAGGGCGGCTTCCAGTTCTTCAATGGTATCTTTAAACAGGCAATACACCGGGACTTCGTGGGTTTCGGCTTTGCTTTTGATGTATTGTAACGCGGGCCGAACCGCACCCGACGCGGCTAGTTGGTGATACTGCTGTTTGGCAGCGGCAAAAGATTCGTCGCTCTCACCGAATGACACGACCCGCTCTGGCAACGGATTGGCTTTGCGGCTGGCCAGCTGTGCGTCAAGGTCAGCCAGCATGGTTTTGAGATGGTACGTGTTTTTGCCCGTACGGATACGTTCGCGCAGCGATTGCCGGATAAGGTAGGTTAGCGAGTTGGCTAGATTCATCCCGATTTCGGCCATCTGCTTGAAAATCAACGACGACGGCGACATGCCGGGAATGGTGTTGGGGTCGTGCAATAACACCTCGCCAGCGGGCGTCAGAAACCCGTCGATTCGGGCATACACGTTGATGCCGAGTTTGGTAAAGGCTTCGG
>JBBRUB010000729.1:0-2459 GCA_038248175.1 Cytophagales bacterium
GGGTAGCAAATCTCGTCCCATGATTCGGTAAGCTGCGGTTGAGCACTGATATACGTCATACCGTTTGGTTCTCAATTTTTATACCTGTAGATTTACAATTGTAAAAAACGGAAACAAAAAACTTCACGTTATAGATCCCTACTCACCTTCGCATTCTCTGTAACAAACGTACCAGTTGCCGGCTACTGGCAAACCAACTGATTCAATGGAAAACCCCTCCAAAAAACAATCACGGGTCCGGTCAATCCTGCTCATTATTAGCTTACTGGGACTGATTCTGACCAGCGTTTTTCTGAGTCGTCAGCGGGTTAATGATATTCAGGCGACTTCTTCGTCTTTTTATAAGGATCGGCTGGTGCCATCGGGTATTATTGTCAACCTGACATCGGCCATTTACCGCAAACGGCTGTTACTTGAAACCTTTGTGCTGACCACCAAAAAACCCGACACGAACCGAATTACTACTGCGCTGAATCGGCTCAACCGCCGGGTCGATTCGCTGCTGACGGATTTTGGGCGTACCAAATTAACGGTTCGGGAAGCAGAGCGGCTAAAGGTGCTGAGGCAGCAGCTGGCCCTATATAATCAGCTGGAAAGCGACCTGACCGCAAACCGGACCGATTCGTCAAAGGGGCAGCAGGCGTTGTTTGCGGGTAGCGGCACTACGGCTTTTGGTCAGATTGTCCAGACAATCGACGAACTCTCGGCCCTTCAGCTCAGCGTGGGCGAAGAACTGCTGGGCGAATCGAGGGGGCAGACCAACTCGATTTATGTCCTGACGGCCATTCAGATTGGCCTCGTGTTGATGATTGCCCTGAGCCTGCTGTGGCATCGGATGTAAGTTCAAAAAAAAGTCAAAGACGCGTAATCAAAGCCGTTATTTCACTATCACCTGCCATTTATGACTGCTTTATGAGCCGCTGCAATGGGCTGGTACGGACCAAATTTGTGCTGCTTTTCGCTGAACGAATCGGCGTAGGGACCATACGGAAAGTCGATGGGCTTGCCCGCTGCACTGGGCCAGTCGTTGTGCTGGTCTTTGTGGGGGCGGGGCATAGCGTTGACGTAAGCCGCCACGTCCCAGCACTCGGCATCGGTCAGCACGGGAGTCTCATAACTGACACCAAACGGCATGTTGTTCCTGACGTATCCCGCAAAATTAGACAGGCGGTACAGCCCCGCGCCATCGTTGTAACTGGCGGGACCCCACAGGGGCGGGTAGGTGTATTCGGCGGCACCGGGTGTTTTAATGCCTTTGCCTTTACTACCATGACAAACCTGACACTGGGCCACATACACCAGTTTACCGGTTGTCGGGTCAGCCGCCCGGTTCAGGTAGGGCAGCTTAACCAGGCCCACCCCGTTTGGTGTTACGCCAGTTGGCACATCGGTACCCAGCCACTTCATATACGCCACCATCGCCCGCATTTCGCGGCTGGTTGAGTCGGGGGCGGTGCCGTTCAGACTACGCTCAAAACAGTCGGAGATGCGTTTGACTATGCTTTCTTTGGTGCCTGACCGCTGACGAAACTTCGGGTACGTAGCCGCCACCGCCGAGTAGTTGTTGCCCAGCACTTTGGTGCCCGCGTTGAGGTGACAGTTTTGGCAGTTCATGCCGTTGCTAATGGCCTTTACGGTACCTTTCGGCCCGAGGTATTTGGCCGTGTGAGCAATCAGATCGCGCCCGTACTGAATTTCCTTACCAGCCGCCCCCGCCGGTAGCTTGCTCTCATCGGGCGCCTGCCAGTAGCGAACCGAATCGCCCACCATTTCTGAGACAGATTGTACGGCCAAAACCGGTTCGGAGGGGTACGTTGCCCCGGCAATGACCAGAGTCAGCCCGCCTGAAAGTATTGTAATGAGCTGATACGGACGGGTTTTTAAATTCCGAATGGCATTCATAAATCGATTTGGAACACGTCGTTGCTGTGGGTTCATGGGTATAGAGTGCGTTTCTTTATCATCCTTACCGGGTACCGTCGGTAAACAGAGCCAGTGCTTCGTTGTCTTTGTACCGCTCAATCTCGCCTTTTAACTGCTTTTTCAGGTCGGCGGTGATTTTCTCATAGCCTTTTTTGCCGTAAAGATTCGTCAGGTTGTGCGGGTCTTTCTGGATATCGTACAACTCCCAGAAACTGGCAGGGCCATAGAACCGGGCCAGCGTGTAGCGCGGGCTGCGCAGCCCAAAATGCGGATAAACGTGGTGATCAACCGGATACTCGTAATAGTGGTAATAGGCCCCGTCTCGAATAGCCTTTTTCGCTCCCGTCAACAACGACAAAAACGACCGACCAGCCATATAATCCGGCACGTCCGTACCAGCCAGATTCAGGACCGTTGGTGCCCAGTCCACGTTAGAGACCAGCCCCTGCACCTTCATACCGGGCTTGACTACTCCCGGATAGCGGATGATAAACGGCGTTTTCAGTGACTCTTCGTAGATAAACCGCTTATCGAAC
>JBBRUB010000730.1:0-2449 GCA_038248175.1 Cytophagales bacterium
AAGCCAACATGTGGCCTGAGGATTCGGCGTCGTACTTCGGCGATGGCGACGAGTGCCACATGAATTACCATTTTCCGGTCATGCCGCGCATGTTCATGGCCCTGCAAATGGAAGATCGCTACCCCATTACCGATATTTTTGCGCAGACGCCCGACATCCCGGAATCGTGTCAGTGGGCCATTTTCCTCAGAAATCACGACGAGCTGACCCTCGAAATGGTGACCGACGAAGAGCGGGATTACATGTACAAGACCTACGCCAAAGACGCCCGCGCCAAGATAAACCTCGGCATCCGGCACCGGCTGGCTCCGCTGATGAACAACAACCGCAAAAAAATCGAGCTGCTCAACAGCCTGCTCTTTTCGCTGCCCGGCACGCCCGTAATTTACTACGGCGACGAAATCGGGATGGGCGATAACGTCTATCTCGGCGACCGCGACGGCGTCAGAACGCCCATGCAATGGTCGCCCGACCGTAACGCGGGCTTTTCCAGTGCCAATCCGCAGAAGCTGTACCTCCCCACTATTTTAGACTCCGAGTACCATTATGAATCGGTGAATGTGGAGACGCAGCGTCGGAATACGTCGTCTTTGTTCTGGTTCATGAAGCGGATGATTAACCTCCGTAAAAAGCACCCCGCTTTTGGCCGGGGCGACATGAAGTTTCTGGACGTTGAAAACCCCAAAGTGCTGGCTTACACGCGTTCTTACGAAGACGAAACGCTGCTCATTGTGGTGAACCTGTCAAAATACTCGCAGCCCGCCCTGATCGACCTGCCCGGCTTTACGGGCTACGTACCGGTGGAAGCGTTCAGCAAGAACCGGTTTCCGGCGGTTTCTGAGACTGAGAATTACTTCTTTACCCTGGCCCCGCACGATTACCAGTGGTTTGTGCTGGAGAAAGTCAATCCCGACATGGTTGTTCAGTCCGAGTTACCCGCCGTGCGCGTTGACAACTGGGATGATCTGCTGGCCAACGGCAGCCGCCCCAAACTGGAGAGCAACGTCCTGCCCGCCTACCTGCGCAAGGTGGAGTGGTTCGATCACCGCAAACAAACCATGCGCGACATCACGATCCTGAACCACGCACCCCTTGCCCTGCCCACCGGCACCGCCTATGTGCTGCTGGTAGAGGTAGCTTACGAACGTGGCCTGCCCGAAACCTTTCAAGTGGTGCTGGCTTTCGCGCCCGACGATCAGGTCGACAAACTGAAGCGAACCTGCCCGCAGGCTATCATTGCCACGGCTACTGTGAACGGCGAAACCGGTGCGCTCTGCGACGGCCTGTACCTGACCGAGGTGCAGATGGCCCTGCTTACCGAAATGACCGGAAGTACCGAATTGCCCGCCAAAAAAAGTGTAGCCAGCAAACTGACCAGTCAGCTGGTCTTCAGCAGCAAAACCAATCTCTACGACTTTGTACACGATACCGCAGATATCCGGCCCAAACTGATCTCGACCGGTGCAGACTACGTGTCCATCGGCTACGACAACAGTTTCCTGCTCAAACTCTACCGCAAAGTTGACCTGAACATCAACCCCGACGCCGAGATGACCTATTTCCTCTCCGACGTAGCCAGGTACCCCAATGTACCGGCTCTGGTGGGTTCTATGGCGATGCTGGCTCAGGGCGAACCGATCATGCTGGGAAACATGGAGCAGATGGTAGCGCGGCACGGCAACGGCAGAGACTACGTGCTGGAGCGGGTGAGTAACTACATCGAGCGGATTCTGGCCCGCGATACTCAACAGCTCAACGAAGCCACCAGCCTGAAACACGACAGCCTGATAAACCCCGTTGCCTTCGCTAATCTGTCCGACGAAACGCGGGAGTTGCTGGGTAGGCGGGGGGCCGAACAGGCGCGGCTGCTGGGCGTTCGCATTGGCGAGATGCACCTGGCCCTGGCTTCGGATACAGTCAACGCTAACTTCGCACCCGAACCGTTTTCGCTCCACTACCAGCGGTCATTGTTTTCGGGTATGCAGGCCCTGGTGCGCGAAAGTTACCAGAGCCATCAGCGCAACCTGAACCGCTTAAGTACTGACGTCCAGGAAAATATACGGCAGTTGTTCGCTCGAAAAGAAGAGGTACTGAACACCCTGCGCCGGATTTACGTAAAAAAGCTGGACTCGACCAAAATCCGTATTCACGGCGATTTACAATTGGAAAAAATCCTGCTGACGGGCCGCGACATTGCCATTCAGGATTTCGGGGGCGACCCCAACCGCAGCTACAGCGAACGGCGGCTCAAACGCTCGCCCCTGCGCGACGTAGCGTCCATGATCCGGTCGTTCTACTACACCGCCTACGAAGGGTTCTTAGCCAATCATCACGTATCGGCAGAGGAAACGCTCCGGCTTCTGCCCTACGCTGATTTCTGGGCGCATCACCTGAGTAGTTTCTTCGTAAAAGCCTACTTAGACACCGTACAAAACAGCCCGATTATCCC
>JBBRUB010000731.1:0-2448 GCA_038248175.1 Cytophagales bacterium
AGTCGGTTCAGTATGGGTATTTTGAGCAGCTTGTCGAGTTTTTCGGCGGGCATTTTAGCCAGTACGCCCTGTTGCAGTTTGGTCCAGATGCGCGGCACGGCCAGAAAGTGCGTGGGCCGGGCAGCGGCCAGATTCCGGGCAAACGTATCGAGCGACTCGCTAAAATACACCGTGCCGCCCGTGGCCAGGCAAACAGCTTCGACGATGTTACGTTCGGCTACGTGACAGAGCGGCAGGTACGAGAAAAACCGGGCCTCAGTCAAATCGTGGCGCAATTCGGTTCGGGTGTGACCAATGGCTTGCCGCATGGCTCCATATTCGATCATGACGCCCTTGGGGTTGCCGGTAGTGCCAGACGTATAGACAATGGTGTACAGATCATCATCGGCGGGGGCGGGATTGCTGGTCTGCGGGGCATGGTTGGCCATAATGTCGTCCCACTGCGCATAATCGGGATCGGGAGCCGAACCGTTGGGGCGATAATCGGGAAAAGCGACGCCCATGACATTTGCCGGAACGCCGGGTTTCATGGCTTCCCAATTGTCGATTTTCCCGACAATTAACACCCGGCAGCCGCTGTGGTCGAGTACCTGATGCAACTGACCGGCGGTGAGCGTCGGGTAAAACGGCACCGATACGTGGCCGCTGAGCATGATGGCAATGTCGGCAATGAGCCAGTGGGCGCAGTTTTTCGAGATCAGCCCAATGTTGCTGTTGGGTGGCAACCCCTGCGCGTTGAGAAACGTAGCGAGTCGGCGGGCCTGTTGCCCTACCTCGGCCCACGTATAATCAACGTATTCAGCACCGACAGGCTGACGCAGATACACCCTGTTGGGCTTGGTTTGCTCCCACTCGCAAAATGATTCGACCAGCGTTTTGGCGGCTGTTTTGGTGGCAATGGTTTCCATACGTTTGTTCTTTTTCGTAAAAATATAAACTTACAATGAGATAGTTAAATTTTATAAAGCAGATTTGCTCCTTCTTTTCCTGTTTCTATGATTTCTTTCAAACGTATTTTTGGGCTGGTTCTGGGGTTATTCGTGGCAGGCATCGTGCTGCTCATTGCCATGAATATCCGGGCCGACAAACCCCTCGCCGAACTCAAAGCGAAATATGCTACGCCCGCATCGCGGTTTATACCCATCAATGGCATGCCGGTGCATTACCGCGACGAAGGCCCGCGTCAGGACTCGGTCCCCATCGTACTATTGCACGGCACGGGCGCGTCGCTGCTGACCTGGAACGGCTGGGCGGACACACTGACGCAACACCGGCGCGTAATCCGGCTCGACCTGCCCGCGTATGGCCTTACCGGTCCACGCGAGGACGGTCCGCGCCAGGACGGTCCGCGCCAGGACACAAATGCGTACTCAGGCGCGTATTATGTGACTTTTCTGCACAATTTCCTGAATCGGCTGGGGGTGACGCGCTGCGACATGGTGGGCAACTCATTGGGTGGTATGATTGCCTGGCGGTACGCGCTGGCCTATCCGGCAGGGGTGCGTCGGCTGGTTCTGATCGACGCAGCCGGGTACCCCAGTCAGTCAGCGAGTGTACCGCTGGCGTTCCGGCTGGCGCGGGTGCCGGTGCTGAACCAGTTGCTGACCTACATAACGCCCCGATCAGTTATCGAGCAAAGTCTGCGTAATGTCTATGCCGACCCAAACCGTGTAACCGACGCTCTCGTGGACCAATATATGGACATGGCTTTGCGCGCAGGCAACCGGCGGGCGTTCATAGCCCGGCTTCAAAACCAAACACTTGACAGCACGTATCAACAAATACCCCGTATCAACCAGCGAACACTTATTTTGTGGGGAAAGCAGGACAACCTGATTCCGGTCAGTAATGCGCGTCGGTTTCAGCAGGATTTACCGAACGACACACTACTTATCATGCCCGGCGCGGGTCACGTACCTATGGAAGAGCTACCCAGGCAAAGCGTCCAGATCGTGCAATCATTTCTGAATTAGTGAACCAGTGAGCAGCTACCGGGACCGGCGTTTTTTGCGCTTTTTCGCCCAGGCTTTCAGGTCGCCGGTCAGGCTTTCGAGGAAGAACGATGGCCCCGCCGAGATATAGAACCCGCTGTAATTGATCTGGCTATCGGGCAGGTCTTTCTTGAGAACGAATCGGTGGCCAGCCAGCAGGTAAAGACCAAACCAGTGAAACGGCCTGAACCAGCGAATATCAGGAAAATGATAGGCACCGGATCTACCCACGCCCAGTGGTATGAACACCCCCCGGGCTATCTCCTGCTCGGCACCACCTGTTCGTTCGTAGCGCGAGTGTCCGTAGCCCAGTTCAATGGGCATACTGACTTCAAACGGTCCGTGCCGGTACAGATATCGTTCGTAATACACCGTAGCAATGCGCAGATATCGCTTCACTGATTCTGTCTCGCCGGGCAATAATCCCGGCTGATTCAGGGTTTGATTCAGGAAGTAA
>JBBRUB010000732.1:0-2445 GCA_038248175.1 Cytophagales bacterium
CTGGAGTGTACCAGCCCGCTGGATGCACTCGGATACCGTCCGGCTCACGAACCTATTCTACCGCTACCCGAACGTTAAAGTGGCGCTGAGCGGACACATTCACCTCACAGACCGCGTTGATTATAACGGCGTTACGTACTTTTGTAACGGAGCCGTGAGTGGAGCCTGGTGGTTTGGTAAGTACCATCATACCCCCGCCGGATATGCCATCGTTGATCTGTTTGACGACGGAACGGTTGAGAACCGGTACGCAGCATATAATGAACCTGTCTGAACCAGAATTTTTACAGGATTGTAACGATTAAACAGGATTTGCTCACGCCCGGACAGACCTGTTTACTTGTTACAGTCCTGTGGAAATCCTGGTTTAGTATGCAGAATATCAAAGACCTCTTTGCGGTGTTTCCCAGGCATGGTCGGGTAGTGTGGATCGGCATCCGGCCCGAACGACGCGGGGCCGTTTCCGTAGTTGACAGCGTGGAAGTATCCGAAACAGCAGGGCTGGTCGGCGATCATTACAGCGGTCAAAATGGCACCCGGCACGTGACGCTCATTCAGGCCGAACACCTGCCCGTTATTGCCGCCCTAACTGGTTGTACCGAACTTGACCCGGCCCTGCTTCGCCGGAATATCGTTGTATCAGGGCTGAATTTGCTGGCTCTCAAAGATCAAAATGTCCATATTGGCAGCGTAGTGCTGGAAATTACGGGGCAATGCCACCCCTGCTCCAAAATGGAAATCGCGCTGGGGCCAGGCGGCTACAACGCCATGCGCGGCCACGGCGGCATGACGGCGCGGGTGGTACAGGGCGGCACGATACGGGTGAGCGATGCCGTTGTTGTACTTGCCGAACCTGCATAACCTACGGCTCCTTCAGCGGCTCCGGGTCGGGCATGATGCCATTGGGTTTGGTGTAGCCCCGCCCAAAGCGGTTGCGCAGTTGCTGAACGGTGTTGATGAGGGTATAGTCGTCAACTTTAAGCAGGAACTCATCGTCCAGGTCGCAGAAATCGTAGAAGCGGTCAACATCATCATTTTTGAGATCGGTAGCCTGATCGACCAGCAGCCGGAAGCGTTCCAGTGCCAGCGCGTGCCGCCGGTCCTGCTGCATAATAAAATAGGCCTTGCGGTCTGACTTGGGCCGTTTGCCAAATAGTTCATACAACAGCGTTACACCTGCCCCATCGGCAACCCGGTCAAACGCCTGCGCACCGGTCACTTTCTTAGAGGCCATTGGCTCGTCCAGAATTTGCTGAATCTCGCGCTTTACTTCTTCGTAGCGTTTGGCCGTTATTGTCACTTCGGCGAGATCAATTACGCGGTAGGGCATGTGTGGTAACGCCTTCGCCACAATAGTTGGGCTATCGGAGCCATCGTAGCGGATACCAGTGCGGTCGTGTAGCTGACTGGTCACAATGAGCGAGTCGCCGGTTTGTACGGTCAGGAAAAAACGCCCGGCTGGGTTGGTGCGGCCCCGCTGCTGGGTGCGTTTATTAATGACCGTTACCTTATCGACGGGCTTCTGTGTGGTTTGATCAATGACTGTTCCGATTACATACCGCCCCTGTGCCCACGTGGTGTTCGCAAGCAGGAGAAGGGTGAATAGAAGAGGTAAGATGTAACGGGGCATTGGAGCAATGGTTTTAACCGGTACGCCGGCGCGGCAGAGAGACAGGGATTGTTAGAGAGTTAACGGAGTAGGATGGCGCAAATTCTCTGTTTTCTCTGTGAAACCCTCCCTCTCTCTGTGTTAAAATTTTCTAAAATAAATTCACCACCCGTGCCAGGCCCGCCGAAATCAGCAGCACAACGGCCACAGAGCCAAGCCCTACAGACAGGCCAAAACCCTCAGAAATGAACCCTACGATAGGCGGACCCGCCAGAAAACCGATGAAGCTGAACGTAGCGAACGTGGCCAGCCCGGCAGCGGGCGGAATACCAGGTACCCGTAAGGCAGCTGCGTACAACACCGGTGCTCCCAGCGAACAACCCACACCCAGAATGGCAAAGCCCAGCAGGGCCGTAGCGGGGTAAGGCAGGGCAATGGCCACCAGCAGACCCGATGCCGCTATTACGCCCCCGAGCTGAAGCCAGCGTTTGCCGCCAATTTTGGGAATGATAGCGTCGCCCGTAAACCGAAAGAGGGTCATCGTTAGCGAATAAGCTGCAAAGCCCAGCGCAGCCACCTGTGCCCGAACCCCCACGCTCTCGCGCAGATAAACCGCACTCCAGTCCAGGGCCGCGCCTTCGCCCATAGCCAGGGCCAGACCAATCAGAATCATGAGCAGCAGATCGCGGTTGGGCATCACAAACGACGAACCGGCTTTCTCGCCCGTTGCCAGGCGGCTGGTCGATGGGATGCCGGTGAGTAGCCGCTGCACGGCAAATGTCATTCCAATCATCAGCAACGATACGACCAATACGTGAATGCCGGGCGGTATGTTC
>JBBRUB010000733.1:0-2439 GCA_038248175.1 Cytophagales bacterium
AATCAGCAGCCGTCCGTTATCACACGATGGCTGAGCGGTACGCATAACTTCACGCTCGACACGCTGTCGGATATTGAGGAAGTACTGGGTGTTCACCTGCTCGCTATTCACGCACCTGACAATAACAGCCTGATGGTCAATGCCTGAGGAGTGATGCACAGTTTCCAATATCCACGTTCCCTGATTCCTGTTCATAATTGACACATGCAACTCCACATCACCACTTACGGCACCTACCTCCACGTAAAAGATGCCATGTTCGACATTCGGCGACGGGGTGAAGACGGGAAAGTAGCCAGCGTAGCGACATACTCGGCGGAGAAGGTGACGCATATTCTGCTGGCTACGGGTACGAGCCTGAGTGTGGATGCGGTGAAACTATCTATGCGCCATAATGTGGACATTGTTTTTCTGGAGCGTGACGGCGATCCGGTGGGGCGGGTGTGGCACGCGAAGCTCGGTAGTACGACCAAAATCAGGAAACGGCAACTGGAAGTTAGCCTGGGGCCAGATGGGTTGCGGTGGGTGCGGGCGTGGCTGCTGGCCAAACTCGACCAGCAAACGGGGCTTGTACGGGGCTTAAAAAAACACCGCCCTCAACACACGGACTATCTGGACGATAAACTGACCCGGCTCGAAGCCCTGTCGGTATCCATCAGTACGCTGGCAGCATCGGATCAGACTACGCTCGTGGCCGATGTGGCCGATACACTGCGGGGGCTGGAGGGTACGGCGGGGCGGCTGTATTTCGAGACGCTGAGTTATGTGCTGCCCAAAGAGTACCAGTTTAGCGGGCGCAGCAGCCGACCGGCGCAGGATGCCTTCAATGCGTTTCTGAACTACGCCTACGGCATACTGTATGGCCGGGTCGAGAAAACGCTGATGCTGGCCGGGCTTGACCCTTACGTGGGGTTTCTGCACCGCGACGATTACAATCAGCTGAGCATGGTTTACGACTTCATCGAACCCTACCGGGGCTGGGCCGACGAGACTATTTTCCGGCTGTTTTCGGGCAAGAAAGTTAACAAAGCACACATCAGCGAGGTGTCGGGTTCGCGTAATGGGTATTCGCTCAATGCAGACGGGAAAGCGTTGCTGGTAGATGCGTTCAATACGTTCTTCGACAACGATGCCATTCGGTATCGGGGACGCAATCTGGTCAGGAGTCATTGTATGCAACTCGACGCGCACAGTTTTGCCAACGAACTCATCGGAAAAACGGGCGGTACACCCGACCTCATAAAGCTATGATTATCTGGGTTTTGTACGACATGGTGAATGATAAGGCTCGCACCAAAGCGGCCAAACGCTGTTTGCAGGCGGGACTATACCGGGTGCAGTTTTCGTGTTTTCTGGGTACACTAACCCAGAATCAAAAAGATACGCTGCAACTACAACTGGAAGAACTGATTGACGAGACGACCGACAAGGTGTATATTTTCCCGATGAGCCGGGGCGAGCTGCAACAAACGGCGTTGCTCGGTCAGGCGTTCGACAAGAAACTGGTAACGGATGAAATCAGAGCCTTATTCTTTTAGCCATGACCCTGACACCTTCGCACATTATCGAGTATCTGTTTTGCCCGCGCTTCACGTATTTCGAGTACGTGCTGGCTATTCCACAGTTCGAGGAGAACGATTACAAAGTCATGCGCGGGCGGCACCTGCACGACGAGCGGCTGGAACGCAACAAAGACTACCTGCGCCGACGGCTAAACGTGACGGAAAAGTACCTTGACCAGTACCTGACCAGCGACCTGCTGCGTGGGCGAATGGACGAGGTGCTGGGCTTTGCGGACGGTACGCTGGCTCCGCTCGACTACAAGTTTGCCGAGTATAAAGACAAAGTGTATGATACGTATCGGACGCAGTTGTATTGTTACGCGTGGCTGATAGAGAGCAACTTTGGGCGGCCCGTGAACCGGGGGTTTATTGTCTATACCCGCAGCAACAACCGTGTAGTGGAGGTACCGATTCTGGAGAGTAATAAGGCTGATGTAAAGCGGGCGGCTGAGGCTATTTTTTCGATTATCGACCGTAATGAGTTTCCGAAGGCTACCAAGTCCAAAGCCCGTTGCGTAACTTGCACCTACCGCAACGTTTGCATCAAATAGGGGCTATCCGGGTGGAGATATATTTGGGCGTTCCCAGAAACAGGCCGTAAATCTCTTTTTGTCAACAAGTTACGTTTACGGAGCGATGCCAAAAAAACAGGTTTCAACATGATCTTTGACGTACTATTTTCCCAAAAAGAGCAGGGGCAAAACGACAGCAACTATCTGCCTATTAGATGGTTACATCTCCCGACGGATTCTGACGGCTAATCCACGAAAAGAAGGATTGAAACAAGGTCAGGATGCAAACAATGGTACGAAGCCTGATGCAATTCTGACGGCTAATCCACGAAAAGAAGGATTGAAACACCTGGTATCAATCGAAA
>JBBRUB010000734.1:0-2436 GCA_038248175.1 Cytophagales bacterium
ATGTGATTTGTTGCCATTTTTAAAGCCGTCTTCTAAAAGACACTTCTCTGTTTCACTCAATTCAATGTGGCGATAAGGTTTCATTTGGCAAAATTAACCCAAAATAGTTAACAGTGTTTATTTTCGTTCAACTACTTACAAGAACGATGGTATCCTGATCTACAATAATTATACCCGGTATCAGACCCGGATTAACACCAACTTTAACGTGAAAAAACACGTGCGAATTGGTGAAAACCTGAGTTTTGCCTACCAAACCAAGCGCGGTAGTGCCGGCAACCCAAACGAAGGCTCGGTGTTTCAGAACTCACTGCGGATGCCGCAGATTGTGAGTGCCTATGACATCAACGGTGGCTGGGGCGGGCCGTGGGGCGCGTCGTCAAACGCCAATAACCCGGTAGCTGCCCAAAGCCGGACTCAGGCTAATGGCGGCTACGATCTGCGAATCACCGGTAACGTATTTGCCGAGGTTGACTTTTTGAAGCATTTCACCGCCAAAACCAGCTTTGGTCTGGATTTAGGACAGGGACTGAGTAACGGATATGGCTTCCGCAACTTTGAAGCGACCGAGATTAATGCATCAAATAGCGTAAGCCGTAATACGTTTGCCAACCGGAACTGGGTGTTCTCAAACACGCTCCGGTATAGCCAGGAATTTGGCGGTGGCGTACACCGGGTAACGGGACTGATCGGTACGGAGGCCCGCCGGAATACCTACGAAGGCTTTGGTGCATCGGGTAACGGGCTGGTGTTCGGCAATGACCCGAATTACCGTATCCTGACCAACTCCAATTCTAAAACCTGGAACCTAAGTGAGTACAGGGGAGAAGTGACGATCTCGTCGTTGTTTGCTCAGGCGAACTATAACTATCAGGACAAGTACCTGATTAGCGGTACGGTTCGGCGAGATGGCGTATCCCGGTTTATCAACAACCCATACGGCGTGTTCCCGGCGGGCAGTGTGGGCTGGCGGATTTCGAAAGAAGCCTTCATGCAAAACGTTTCGGTAGTGAATGACCTAAAACTGCGCGTTGGCTACGGGATAACGGGTAACAACGAAATTGGTACAGACTACCCTGGTTTTGCAAACTTCGGTCAGAGCCTCGGCGGTACAGCTTACCCAATTCAGGGAACACCAAATGCCGTTACGCCTGGTTTCGCCCAGAATTCGCTCGCTAACCGCGATATTCGTTGGGAGACCACCAAACTGCTGAACATCGGGGTAGATGCCCGCCTATTAAACGCGCTCGACCTGACCGTAGAATGGTATGACCGTAAAACGTCGGATATTTTGTATGGCGTACCCCCCCGCACCGAAGTTGGTAACATTGGGACATTACCGTCGAATATTGGCACCATGCAGAACAAAGGCGTTGATTTACAACTCGGCTACCAGGGTAAAGCGGTTGGTAATCAACTGAGTTACGGCGTAACGCTAACCGCTGGCCACTACACCAACAAGGTAATAAATATTGACGCTGTTGCCGCGAGCTTCATCAATGGCGCAGGTTCGCGGATTGGCGATATTACCAGAACGATTGCTGGTCAGCCTATCTCGCAGTTTTATGGCTACATTTCTGACGGTGTTATCAAATCAGAAGCTGAATTGCCTACAACGCCCGGCGATGCCAAGGTGGGCCGGTTGAAATTCCGCGATTTGAACAATGATGGCGTGATTAACGATTCAGACCTGACGTATATTGGTACGCCGATTCCGAACTGGAACTACGGTATTAACCTGACTGCCAATTATAAAGGCTTTGATTTGTCAATATACTTCCAGGGTGTTCAGGGCAATCAGTTGTTCAACTACGTTCGCTACTTTACTGATTTCCCGGCGTTCCAGGCTAACTACTCGAAGAATATGCTCTACAAAGCGGGCGACACCTATCCAAAGTTGGATGCCAACGACACGTATAGCCCACAACGGAGCAGCTTCTACGTAGAAAACGGTTCGTATTTCCGGGCGAAGAACGTAACCTTAGGCTACACCCTGCCGGTGGCAATTACCAGCCGCATTGGTGTTGACCGGGTTCGGCTCTATGTGCAGGGCGCAAACCTGTTCACGATCACGAAATACACGGGTCTTGACCCGGATGTGACTATTCAGAACATCACGGATGGTTTTAATGCTGGCAGACGTGATCTGTCGATGGGCGTTGACTTTGGCCGCTACCCCATTGCCCGGTCGGTGTTTTTCGGCGCGAATATTGAGTTTTAAATAATCAACAGACCTATACGGTTTCAAAAACCTCATAGGTCTAATCTGTCTGCCAGAATTGTTTGAAAATTTTACTAATGCGAGTTTTGGGGATGTCTCTTAGATAATTACAATTTGGCACACGTCGCTCTTGCCCAGCTTGGGTACGAATACAGGCATCGTTGGAAAAGCATCCATAAAACTGTAGGCGATAAGGCCACTCCATAAATTGATGA
>JBBRUB010000735.1:0-2423 GCA_038248175.1 Cytophagales bacterium
TACCAAATATACAACACAAACGCCCCCGGTAGCGGAGAACATTCAGCAAATGCCCGGCCTGTTTCAAAGCGTCGCCGTGTTCGCGCTGGTGGCAGATGGTCTCATGCTCCTCTTCGCCAAACCGCTCCGGAAGTGGATGGGCGGTATTCAGTGAGAAACGTATAAACTCGCGTTGTTACGTAATAATGGTTCCGGTTTCGATGGTGAAGCCGGAACCGTTTTTGTTGTTAGAAGGTGCAATCTGCAAACTTATTTTCTGTCTGATTCACGTTCAAACAGAACGTTGGAACTCTGAGAAATGCCTATTTGTTTGTAATCGGCTACGTATTTTCAGTATATAAAAGACGTACTCCTCTTATGGGATAGATTAAAGTTATGGGATAGATTAAAGAGTTAATTCCGCTTTAACCTGCCCCCCGATGTCCGTTTACCAGTACACCTCATCCTCAGTCTACGCATGGAAACCTCTATCAATACTATTGAAATTGGCTCTATAGAGCCGAAAATGGCCGAACTGACCGACTGCGAGCGGAAATTCCTGCTTCTGCTCGCCAATGACCTAACTAATGGGGAGATCGCCGAAGAGCTATGCCTGACGCTGAAAAGCGTGGAGAATTATAAAACCAAAATTGGAGACAAGCTGAACATGAAAGGACGCGATAAACTGGCGAGGTTTGCCCGTAAGCATCCTATCGAACTACATCACTGGCATAAACAGCAGGTAAATCCCCCCCCCCCCCGAAAGAGTAACACAAATAACGACAATCAGGCGGCCAACCCGGATTCCGCTAATGACACGTAAAAGAATTTCCGTTTTATGTAAATTGAGGGGTTTACCCCCTTTCGTACCGATATACAGCCCAATATCTTTGACCAAAGAAAAAGCCCCACGACAGTTTGGACGACCGGACGCAGGGCTTTGATTGAGTTCAATGTTTGACCAATAAACAGATCAAAGGTAATGAAAAGCCAGTTATGTGGTACCCGGAGAATGTTTATCAAGTCTGCTCATTACGGCAGGCTTCTTGGAGTTTTAACCCTTTGCTTTACGTCCTGGCAGTGCAGCCGTGACATGGTGAGCGTCCCAACCAACCAAAAAATACTGGCTCCATACGAGGTTAGCCTTGACGATGCTGCGTCGGTTGCGGAAAAATATGGCTTATCCGTTGTTGCTGATAAAAAAGGAGCAAGGGCAGCAGGGCCAATAGCCGGTCTCAAAGAAACGATTGCTGATGAGGATAATCGCGCCCTGTTTCACGTAATCAATTACGCTGGTGGCGGCTTCGCTATCGTCTCGGCTGATATGCGGGCAATGCCGATATTAGCCTACTCACTTTCGGGTGACCCTTTCCCTACAAAAGAGGCAGCTACAATGAATGGATTGGCTCTATGGTTCAGCGGAGCCAAAGCGCAGATGAAAGATATTACGAAAAGCACACTGGCTGCTGACAGCATCGCAATAAAAGAGTGGAAGAAATACTTAGCAGGAACCCTTAATCTGCCAAAAGGTGGAAGAGTCGCCGGTAATACTAACTGCCAGGAATGGTACACCACCGGGCAGTATATGTGTCGGTACTCATCTTATTTCAGCCACAATAGTTCCAACCCAAATATCCCGGGACCTTTGCTTAGCCGTCCAGAATTTTCATTGGGAGTTGCTTGGGGCCAAAGTAGGATAGCCAATGCCAACGCACCTAACGCCCCCGCTTTTGCCTGCACGAGTTCGGAGAACGAAGGCTTTTGTGGGCGTTCTCCCGCAGGCTGTGGCCCTGTGGCTATGGCTCAGGTACTTTGGTATTATAAGGCCAGCGGCCAGTTTGACTACAACGCTATGCCTGCCTTCTCATCTTCATCTGATTGTTCATTCTCCGCTTATGGCGACCTGCAATTAGCTTCCCTAATGCGGGCTTGTGGCAATGAAGCTGGATCGATTTACGGTTTTTCGTCAACTTGCAATACGTTGACTTTTCCTTCTAATATTCCAGGTGCTTTGAGCCGACTTGGTTTGTCGAGTGGGGGAAATTTGTCGAGTTTTGGGCCAGCGACGCTCAAAAATGACGTCTATCAAGGTAATCCCGTCATTCTGATTGGAACAAACTCAGATCCCTATTTTACCGGATTTGACCAGCATATATGGGTTTGTGATGGCTTTGACGAACATCGGTATAGCCAGTATAACTGCGACACACACCAATGTGATGAATTGTCTTTTCTGTACCTATACAATAACTGGGGGTTTAGTAGCAGAGGTAATGGTTGGTACGGCGTTAGTAATTTCAGACCTAATTTCTCTGGAATAGGAAACTACAATCAAAACGTTAGAATGATTTCTGGAATTAGAAGGTAGCAATTAACCCGACGAATAAAATATGAGATGCATAGTTCGGTTTGCCTGGCTGGTTTTATTTTCGGTGTTTTTATAA
>JBBRUB010000736.1:0-2405 GCA_038248175.1 Cytophagales bacterium
AGGCCCAGGATCAGGCGGTGGCCGAGGGCGCGGGCTTTTTCGAGATAGTCGATGTGGCCAAGGTGAACAATGTCGAAGCAGCCGTTGGTAAAAACGATTTGCTGCCCGTTGGCCCGCCATTGGCTGGCCCGGTCAACTGCCTGCGGGCGGGTCAGGATTTTAGATTCGGTCATGTAATTCAAACATATAAAGAAAAACTATCGCGCTGTGTCAATGGCGTTGGGATCGGCCAGAACGTCGTTGTCGGGTATGTTTTTCTTCCCCCGCAACAGCACCACCAGCAGGGCGAGAATACCCAGCACGATAATCATCAGCGTAGAAACACCGTGGATGAACGTGGCCAGAATCTGCCCGTCCTGCGCGGTCAGGCCGTAGAGTAATGCCACCTGTCCCACCAGCAAATGGAACGAGCCAATGCCGCCCGGGGTGGGCGCGGCCATGCCCAGCGTACCCACTACGAGAATGGTCAGCCCCGTTAGCGGACCGAGGTTGGCCGTGGCGGGCATGGCAAAGAACAGGGTGTAGGACATCAGGTAGTACACAGTCCAGATCAGGATCGTGTGGAAGATGAACGCCCCTGGTCGGCGCAGTTTTCTGACGCTCAGTAGCCCTTCGAGTAAACCGACCAAAAAGCCGCTGATTTTCTGATAGACGGGTTGTTTCTCCAGCAGGTGCCGGTATTTCTGGAACAGGAACCAGGTCAGTACCGCCCCACCCAGCAACACTGCCCCCACCAGCAGTAACACTCCCGAACCGCCTGATTCGCCCGGTACTTTACCGCCCAGAAAATCAAGGAAGAACTGGCTCAGCCGGTCAAACTCCAGCACAAACGTAACGGCCAGCAGCAGCAGCAGCAGCAGCACATCAAAGAGCCGTTCGGCCACTACCGTACCGAAACTGACGTTGACGGGTACGCTGCTCAGGCGGTAGAGCGTACCGCAGCGGGCCACCTCACCGGCGCGGGGCAGCGCCAGGTTGGCCAGATAACCGATGAGTACGCCGGTGGTGGCCTCTACCGAGGTAGGGCGTTGCGGCACTACCGGCTCCAGCAGCAGCCGCCAGCGTTCGGCGCGGCTCCAGTGGGCCACCAGCGTCAGAAACGCCGACAACGCTACCCAGCGCATATCGGCAGCCTTAATTTTGGCCCATAAATCGCCCGTGTCGAGGTTGCTTTGTGTGAAGGTGTACCACAACAGACCGCCCGCAATGCCCAGCGAAATGAGGTATTTGAGAATGTTTTTGATATTCATGCAACGTAACGCGGCTAAAAAGCCGCTGTATTGGCTCTGAAAGCGGTAAAAGTTGATTGCATAGGCTACATGCCTCACAAAAAAACTCCGCCACAAAGTAACGGAGTTTGAGAGGAACGAAGAGCATTGGTTCGTAAACGGTCCTGTTCAGGCGATAACGAGCCGGTTATTTTCGTCGGGAAAGACAACGGTGGGCTGGTGGGTTTTGGCTTCGTCGGTGGTCATCATGGCATATGAAATAATAATGATGATATCGCCAACCTGCGCCCGCCGGGCAGCGGCTCCGTTCAGGCAGATGATGCCCGTACCTCGTTCGCCTTTGATGACGTAGGTCACGAGCCGTTCGCCGTTGTTGTTATTCACAATGTGTACCTGCTCGTTTTCCAGCAGCCCGGCAGCATCCATCAGGTCTTCGTCGATGGTGATACTGCCCACGTAATTCAACTCCGCCTGCGTGACTTTGACCCGGTGAAGTTTCGATTTCAGTAAGTTGACAAACATAGGGCAAAGGTAAAGAAAAGGGGAGAAAAGGGAGTAGGGGGACGAAAGGGAGAAAGGAGACTGACGCGAAAGCAGCTTATTCGTCAGCTCCCTTTCGTCCCCCTACTCCCTCTAATACACCGCCATTTCGGGTTCTATTTCCCGCGCCCAGGCGTCAATGCCGCCTTCGAGGTTGTAGAGGTTGGTCAGGCCGTCCTGCGCGTAGAGGTATTCGGCTACGTTGGCCGAGCGGATACCGTAATGGCAGTACACCACCACGGGCCGGTCGGTGGGAATGCGCTTGCGGTTATTGGGAATCATACCTACGGGTACCAGCACGGCGTCGGGCAGGTGGCAAAGGTCGTACTCGGGGCGTTCGCGCACGTCGAGCAGGAAGACGGGTTGGCTGGCGGCTATCCGGTTTGCCAGTTCGCGGACGGTCATTTTCTGGGGGCCTATCGCAGTTTTGCTCACCGTGCCAGCGGTAGTCAGCCCCTGCTGCGCCAGGGCCTCGGCATCGTTCCGGCGTTTGGTCTTTATCTTCTGCTGATTCATGGTCAACAAATCCACTACGAGCAGATGGCTGGAAAGTAGCTCGCCGATGCCGGTAATAAGCTTAATGACTTCGCTGGCCTGGTAGGTGCCAATGACACCCGGCAATACGCCAAGTACGCC
>JBBRUB010000737.1:0-2399 GCA_038248175.1 Cytophagales bacterium
ATCAACATTTTTTTCTCTCTGTCGATGCTGGTCATCGAGAAGCGCGAGGACATCCGTATCCTGTACGCGCTGGGCGCAACGACCAGCACCGTTCGCCGGATTTTCCTGACCGAGGGGGCCATCATTGCCCTGACCGGTGCCGTTACGGGTCTGGTGCTGGGGATTGGTATCTGCCTGGCCCAGCAGGAATACGGCCTGATTTCGATGGGAACGGTTTCGTCTATCGTGGATGCCTACCCCGTCCGGCTCGACACGAGTGACGTTGTGCTGACGAGCGTACTGGTCGTGCTGATGACCGTGCTTACGTCATGGTTTCCGGCCCAGCGGGCCGCCCGGCTGGTGGCGTAACGTTACGACGCGGACTAAAAAGACAAAACTTCCAACTGGTGTTTTTTAGCGCGGGCTTCTTCAACAATCGCTTCCAGTTGCTTAGCCGTTTCGTTATTGAGCCATTCCTCTCCACACTGATTGCAGACGGTGGCAGGAACACGACGAACGACCACGAGATTTTCCCCCAGATCAGCCGTAAACGTTGTAAGTCCAGCTTCTTTATGGCCGCCACACATAGGGCAATGTGATGAAGTCATTTTCGTTTCGTTTTATAATCTAACTCAAAGAAGTCGAGCGATGGTTCGTAAACTGTAATTATGAACACGGTAGTTTCTGCTTCACCATAGGCTGCAATTACGTGCAGAGGACGTTCTGCTACCCATCCCATCATCAATACACTTGGAAAGGGCTTGTCATCGTCATACCGTCTGATTACTTCGCCAGCTAATATCACATCAAGTGCTTCGTTTTGTAAAATATGCCGTTCAGCAAGTCGAACAAGAACGTGTTTCTGCCAGATAATATTTTCATCGGCAATAGCTTTGCGTAAGTCTGCCAGTTCAAATCCTACCATCACCACTTCGTCTTTTTGTGGCCCGTTATAGCGTAGTAAAGAATGAAGCTAAACAGGGGGAGCAGCAGCGCGTAGGCCATTTTGGGGCTAACGGCATCGGTGAGATAGCCATGCAGCAGCGGCAGTAACGCACCGCCCGAAATACCCATAATAAGCAGTGCCGAACCGAGCTTGGTGAAACTGCCCAGCCGGTTCAGTGCCAGCGGCCATACGGCGGGCCATACCGGCGAGATGGCGAAGCCCATCAGCGCAATGCATAGAATAGAGGCCAGTCCACTCGTGACCAGCGCACCAACCGTCAGAATCAGCGCCAGAATCATGCCGTAACGCAGGGCATTTTGCTGCGAAATCCAGCGGGGAATAGCTACGATACCCAGCAGATAACCAACCAGCAGACCAGTCAGCGTGTAGGTAGTGAAGTGCTTGGCCTCGTCATTGCTGAAACCAATGGCCGTTCCGTAGCTGATGATCAGATCGCCGGTAATAACCTCGGCACCTACGTAACAAAACAAGGCAAAAACGCCCAGCACCAGGTTCGGAAACTGCCAGATACTGGTGTGGGTAGTCATTGCATCGGCGGGCAGGTCGTCCTGCTCTTCCGATACTTCGGGCAGGTCTGAGTAGCGAATCAGTCCGGCCAGTACAATCAGAATGCCCGTCATGATCAGGTAGGGCGTAACGACTTTCTCGAGCGATGCCGCGTTGATAACCTCATTGGCCCCCGACAGCAACAGCCCGCCAAAAATAAGCTGACTGCAAATGCCCGCCAGTTTGTTGGCAATGCCCAGAAAACTGATGCGCTGGGCGGCACTCTCGCGCGGCCCCAGGATGGTAGCATACGGGTTCGACGCCGTTTGCAGGACCGTCAGGCCAATACCGATGATGAACAACCCCACCAGAAACAGTGGATACGAAACTGCTTTGGCTGCCGGTACAAAAATCAGCGTACCAATGGCCATCGTGACCAGCCCCAGCGACATCCCGTTCTTAAAACCCGTCCGCTTCAGCACTGCCGACGACGGGATGGCCATGATGGTATAGGAGATGAAAAAGGCAAACGCCACCAGTGTGGACTGAAACGAAGACAGGTTGAATGCCTGCTTGAAGAACGTAATCAGTACGCTATTGACCCACGTAACGAAGCCAAAGACAAAAAATAACGCGCCAATGATAAGCAGCGGACCGGTGTAATTCTGGGGTTTGGAAACAGTCTGAACCAACGTCTGAACCGGGGTTAACCGGCGTTAAAAAGTGTACGGGAAGATAGGAGCGGGCAAGTTCAGCAAAATCCTGTACATTTTTTCAATCCGGCACGGGCCAGGTTGTGCAGGATACTCCGCCCGCAGGAAGATTGTATCGTTTTTGGCGTTGGTCCGTTTATTGGCGCTCAGTACCCACTTGTTATCTAAACCCGTCCCTTTGTTGCCTTTCGTGAGTAATAATTCCCTGTTAATCTGTATGTTGCCTGCCTAAAATTTCCATCCTCACCAAGGCA
>JBBRUB010000738.1:0-2391 GCA_038248175.1 Cytophagales bacterium
AGATTGGCGATTACATCGACACCTATTATAATAGGGTGCGCAAGCACTCCAGCTTAAACTATTGCAGTCCTGTTCAATTCGAGTCTAAACATATCCTTCAGAACTAGCAAGAGACTGTCCGCTAAAACCCGACCACCCCACCTGACCTATTGATATGCAGAAATTGATCTGGCCTGCGCTGGGCGTACTGATTATCGCAGCGTATTACGTGGTAGTTGTCTTAAAAAGTCAGAATATCCCTTTCACGGATGATCTGAGTATTCTGGCTTCGCTCTATGACATCCGCACCGCCACAACCAGCCGGGCCACACTGGCCGTTCTCCTCTCATTTCATAACGAACATAGGTTACTGTTGCCCAGACTTGTAACTCTGCTGCTAACCAAACTAAACGGCGGTCTCATTGACTTTCGGTGGTGGGTCTGGGTTGGAAACGGCTTCCTGCTCGTAGTCTTAGGTGTGTTTTACCGGGCTTTCAGGACGTATCAGAAACCATTCATTTTCTTTATTCCGGTTGTACTCCTGCTATTTCAGCCTGTCTTTACCGAGCTAACGTACTGGGGCATGGCGTCGCTGCAAAACATTGGCGTGCTGGCCCTGGCAACTGTAGTTCTGTACATGGTGAGCAAGCCAGCTCAGTCGCCGGGTCGGCTTGGGGTGGCGGGTATCCTGACGGGCGCAACTATACTGACGGGAGCTAACGGGCTGCTGTTGCTGGCTTCGGTGGCGTTTGCGTTACTGCTTCAGCGTCGGTACCGGCAGGTGGCTATCTGGCTGGTGGCGGGTGGTCTGGCTACGGCGCTTTACTGGACCGGATTTTCGCGGGTGACCAATTCGGGTACAGACGTTCCTGACTCGTTCAGTTTGCCGGGCAGTGTGTTGTCGTTGCTGGGTTTGATGGGGTCCTTTATCGACTCACAGCGGTATGCCTTTGTATCGGTAGGTATCGGGATTGTAGTGGTGGGGCTGCTCGGCTACGTTGCAGTTCGGTGTGTCTGGCCAATTGCGGAGTACATGCGCAGCCACACAGTTCTGTTCCTGCTGGCATTCAGCAGCTTTTTGTTGCTGACTCTGGCGGTCATTGCGGTCAATCGGTCTTTTGAGTCAGTTCTGCACGTGAGCCGGTATAAAATCTATCCGGTGTTGCTCCTTATTTGCGTATATCTACTCTGGCTGCGTCAGTACCGCTCACTGCACCGACCGTTGTTTTTGGCCCTCATGGGTATGTGCCTTCTCTTCAACCTGGTAGCTTACAAACGGGCATTACCCGTGATGAACGCACACCAGATTTACCAGCAGAAACAGCTCAGTAGCTGGCTGGCAGGTGGCCCCGTTGACGTTCCTACACCCTTTATGCAGCAGTATTACGGGCAACGCTGGCGGGCTTTTTACGAGTTAGGTCTGTACAAACCACCCGCCACACCCTAAGTACGGTTGACGGACCATAATCATCAACCGTTTCTTTTCTGACTCTATTCGTTGGGAAGCTTTTGTTATAGTCAAAGAAATAGTTTTCTTACCACCATGATCGACACAAAACTCATTCCCCGCACGCCGGAGGCCCACGAACCGCCGATGCTCATAAAAAACCTGCTGGCGCAATCGCTCAAGTACGAGCCGCACCGCGAAATTATTTACCGCGATTTGTTCCGCATGAACTACGTGCAGTTTAATCAGCGGGTCAGGAAACTGGCCAACGTCCTGACCGACCTCGGCGTAAAACCGGGCGACACCGTAGCCGTACTCGACTGGGACAGCCACCGCTACCTCGAGTGCTTCTTTGCCGTACCATCCATCGGGGCCATTCTACATACGATCAACGTCCGGTTGTCGCCCGAGCAGATTTTGTACACCATGAACCACGCTCAGGATAAAGCCGTATTGGTTCACGAGGATTTTCTGCCCATTCTCAACGCCATAAAAGACCAGGTCGAAACGGTTGATACGTATGTACTGATCAGCGATAAAGTCTATACCAATCCAAACGCCGTGACCGTTCCCGATGGCTTTATGGGCGAATACGAGACACTGCTCAGCAACGCATCAGACGAATATGACTTTCCCGATTTTGACGAAAATACCTGGGCCACTACGTTTTATACGACAGGTACAACGGGTAACCCGAAGGGAGTGTATTTCTCGCACCGGCAGTTGTTCATGCACACGATGGGGCTGCTAACCTATGTCTGCGGCTATCAGGCAGTACCGTTTTCTTCCATTGAGGACGTTTATATGCCCATTACGCCGATGTTTCACGTTCATGCCTGGGGATTTCCATTTGTGGCGACTATGCTGTCGGCCAAACAGGTCTATCCGGGCCGGTACGAGCCGGAGGTTTTACTCAGGCTGCTGCTTGGCGAGGGCGTTACGTTTTCGCACTGTGTACCCACCAT
>JBBRUB010000739.1:0-2384 GCA_038248175.1 Cytophagales bacterium
CGCAATGCCCGTAAACAGCACCCGCCGGGGCCGGAAACGGGTTAAGAGCGTGGCCGTTGTCATGGCGGCATTTACCTTGCCGATACCCGTGTCGGCCATGACCACACGCTGCGAACCGATTCGCCCGGTCATAAACGAAATGCCATTCACAACCACCGTTTCGGGTTCTTCGAGCGATTGCTGCACGAGTCTAACCTCGGCATCAAACGCGCCGAGCAGGGCTGTAATGTTCTCTGGCTGATAACGTTGCGCGAAAACCGCCGGGCAGAAGAGGAGAAGAAAAGGGAGGAACTTCATTGATTAACTGTACTTATTTAGGTTGTTGTGTTCGCCACCGCCCCCAGGCTGTGGCTTCGGTAGAACGGGCTTTGTTCGGCTCAACTAAGGCACCGCCACAGCCTGGGGCGGTGGCAAACGTGCATACACTGACGTTACGCAGGTTGATAGAAAGCCGTAGGCCTGGCCGATTTAGTAGCGCCCGACGGTTGGCCGTTGCCATTCAATCGGGGGTTAGTAAGGCAAATTCGCCCATCGTCATAAACTCGCCATCGTTCTGCAAATAGCGAAGCAGGTTTTCTACGCGGTCAAGTAACTCGCCGTCCGAGTAGCGTTGCACATAGGCCGGTATTTTATCGTAGCCTGACAAATCGGTAAACTCCCAGGGGTGCACGTAAATATTGACGAAACCGTCGGCGCGGAGCGTTTGCCGGGCCAGTGTTCTATACAACCCAAACGGAAAATTTTTGAGACTCAGCCAGAACAGCGGCAACCGGAACCGGGGCGTAACCGAGGCCGGAATCTGCAACACGCCCGACTCCCGAAACGGTAAACGCGGCTCGCTGAGGTGGTTATACCGACCCGGAATAAACGTAGGGTGTAACGATGAATTGTACTGATAGCCAGCTTGTTGCACGTCTTTCGGGTCAACAAACCCCATCCGCGCCCGCCTAAATCCGGTGACCGGCTTACCCAGTAATTCTTCTAAGGCCAGCCGTGATTTCAGCAAATCTGCCGGTTCAAAGGTGGTATGAAAATAGCCATGCGAAGCAATCTCGTGTTTAGTGGCCAGCGTCTTTATCTGGGCTGGTTCGTGCAGGGCGTAATTGGCGGTGGTGAAGAGCGTGGTGCGGGCCGACAGTGCGTCGAAGCGTTCGGCCAGTAGGTTCAGGCCGCGTTTCGAGACGGCGATTTGCTCGGCGAGGTCAATGGTATGCCCGAACTCCGGGGCCGTGTCAAACTCTTCGACATCAACGGTAAACAGAATATGGTTCGTCAAGCGCGTTGGGTATTGGGTTTAGGAGCAAATTTACAGCATTTCGGCCCGCGTTCTGACCGACATTGGCATTGACACGGTTCGCTCCTCGATCTCGCTGGTATCACGAATGATGTACGGCGGGCGTTGTTTAACTTCCATGAACGTTTTACCGAGATACACGCCGATAATGCCAATCACAATAAACTGCACCCCGCCAATCAGCACCATGAGCAGCACGAGTGTTGTCCAGCCCGAAACGGTATAATCAGTGAATAGTTTTTCGTACAGCACTTCCAGCCCAAACACAATGGCAAACGCCGACATCGCAAAGCCGAGCAGCACCGATAGGTATAACGGTCTGGTAGTGAACGATGTAATGCCCATTGCGGCCAGCCGGAGCATCTTTTTGAATGAATATTTGGTTTTACCCGCATACCGGGCGGCTGGTTTATACAACACCCGGCACTGCCGAAAACCGACCCAGGAGATGGTGCCGCGCAGAAACAGATCGTTTTCTTTAAACTGTTTCAGTGTGTCAACCACCTTACGATCTAAGAGTCGGAAATCAGCGGCCCCGTCTTCCAGGTCGAGGTCAGATGCAGCGCGGAGCAGCCGGTAAAAATTGCGGGAGGTAATCTGTTTGGCAAGCGGTAAGTCAGGGTCGGGTTCTCGGACGGTATAAACCACCTCATATCCTTCGCGCCAGCGGTCGAGCAGGGTTGGAATAAGTTCGGGCGGGTGTTGGAGGTCAGCATCGAGGCTAATTACAGCCTGTCCTCGTGCGTGTTCGTACCCAGCGCGGAGTGCCATCTGATGGCCGAAATTGCGCGAAAACGACAGAAACCGCACAACGGGATAGGCTCTGCTGAGTTGCTGCAACACATGGTGGGTTTGATCGGTACTGCCGTCGTCCACAATCAGGATTTCGTACTCGCACCCCATCGGCTCCATCACGGCCATTAGCCGATGTACCAGCATGGGCAGGTTTTCTTCTTCGTTGTAAGCCGGTATCACCAGACTGATGGTTTCGGGGTTGAGATTGTCAGATGAAAAGGCGTACATGGATTCTGGGGAATTACGAATAATGAAGCAAAACCGACCGGATTTTGCCGATAGAAGAGCAAAGTTA
>JBBRUB010000740.1:0-2378 GCA_038248175.1 Cytophagales bacterium
GGTCGTTCCGTTTCACATTGTAATAGGCAACGTAAGTCCGTAGCGGCTCCGAAGTCGGATTTTGTTTGAATAATTTTCGATTGCCCAGAAACCAAGTTTCAATACATCTATTCTGAACGACAAGCTGATATGCACACCGTGGGTTCAATTTAACCCCTTCAACGGCCAACTGCTGAAGATGACTATCAAACTCGGCCTCCCTCTCGGTAACAGTGGCATTATCAGCATCAAGACATACAATCAAGTAGTCATAAACCGGATGGCTATTTATGTCCAAAATGGCGTTCTTAAGAGCCGCATCACCCGGACTGCCCCGCCGAGAGCCAGTATAAATAAACGGGTATCCCGCACTACTCACCAAGTAATATTGATTCACTTTGGCCGCATCAGCAAATTCAACGGCTTGAAGACGTTGCCCGAAAAAGTAGTCCAGAAACCGGGCGTAAAAAAAGCGTTCGGTTTTACCTTCAAATAAAAAATACAGATTCATACGTGGCCGGTAGTGTAGGCGGGCAGGTTCAGCAACTGAATAAAAGCCTCGTGTTTAGAACGGCCTATGTTGAATGTCTCCGCGTCCTGCGCTCGCACTCGCCCGCCTTCGCGTGTTACTATTTTCCAGTTGGCAGTGCTGATGCTATTGATAATGTATGGGTGGTGACTGGTGATGATAAATTGGATACGCCCCACCGCGCCTTTCATTTCGGTAGTCAGTTCGTCAATGCAGTTTACGCCGAGACTGTTCTCAAATTCATCAATCAAAATAACAGTTCCTTCTGCACTCAGGTGTAGTTCCATAATATGAATGAGGGTGCGGTACATACCAGCACTCATGCCCATTACCGGAATCCAGTTGGAATTTCCCAATTCACGAAACTGAATGAAAGGAGCCGCTTTTAGAAAAAAGGGAGCCTCAGTTTCTTTTAGGCTTTCCAGCGGTTCCAGCTTTAAGTTTTCAACTTGAGGAAAAACCGCTGTAAAATCATTCTTGATTCGGTTAAATGTTTTTTTGTCTTTGCGGTACGTCCAGTACAGCTTAGTCAAAAGGTCTTCGTCCGAGTTTCGGATAGCATCAATGGTCTTGTACTTATTAAATGTTTTATCGTCAAGTAATTGCATCTGCCGGGGGCCATCAGCCGAGTTGGTATAATCGCTGTAGAAAATAGCCCGGAAACTGCGCTCTATTATCTTGATGCTCTCGTCGGGTATTAGTGCAAGCATACTTTGCTCTGCCCTAATAGGGACGGGACTGCGAACGCCTTGGAAGGTCAGTTGTGTCTCCTTTCGTTCTGCTATTACTGTTTCGCCAAGGGTGATTTTCTCATGGAGTACAACAGGCTTGTCCGTTGCGCTTGTCTCATCAGCTTCATCCTCCGCGATACTGGAGAAAAAGCCACGCTCATGATAGTCGAAAAGACCCTCCCATTGATAATTATCCGGCCCGATGCTAAAGTCAACGGCCCAAGAAACCCCATTCTGCGACCGTCCTTTGGCAATATTTTTCAACCCAATGAGCGATTTCAGAATACGGGTTTTACCGACTCCTGAAGCTCCAACAAGTAAGGTTAGACTTTTGAATGAAATTCGTTCAATCTCCCAATTCGTTTCCTTGTCAGCAAACGTGAAGGCGTTTATGCGCATAATGGTAAGTACTGTGATAACTACGATGCAAAGGTATAATTTATGCCCTACGTTCCACACGCTGCTCCAACCAATTAATACGGAGTACTGAGCTGACCTCTTACCTTGCTTAGGCGTTTGCGCTGTCGCCAGAACCCCACTTTGTCAGCCCTAACCTATCTATAAGGCCGTTCATGTTGTCGCACGAGACTTGGGAATGAAAGCCCAAATCTACCAAACACCCGGTTGCCCATTGTCGCACGAAAGCCGGAAATACAGACAATTTACGGACCCGCACCCAACGCCAACAGGGGCTGATGTGCGTAGCGTACATTTGCACCCCTGTTTGGTTGGGATGAAAACGCTGACTTTGCGGCCTGCTTCCTGTCGCCCGGCAACTACCCCGCGCGGAGCGAACCACAAACACACTTTTCAATCAAAAATTATCTTCCGACGGTCTCAGTTCTTAGAGTGCATCTGAGATTTTAGTGAGTTCATCACCAATACCGGCCATTTGCTCATCATGAATATCGCCGTTGTCTTTGGTAAGATCGTTTCGACGACGAGTCTCGAGCAACTCGTAAACGCGCAAAACGCTCTCGAAAGGGTGACCCGTATTATATGGCGCTCCCCAAATCCTGGACAGGTTTTGGGTCAATCTAAACTGGTGTCGTCGGGAAGCAAAATTGTACTTTTCCCCCTTTCCAACCCTTTTATATACCACTCTCCAGGCGTCTGATAGCCTAACGATTGGTGCTTAC
>JBBRUB010000741.1:0-2343 GCA_038248175.1 Cytophagales bacterium
CCCATTGACCAATATGGCGCGTTTTCGGCCTGAACTGTTACAGGCTACCGATTGGTCATAACAGGCTACGTTGGTCAGGTCAAAGGAGCCGTTGTTGTCATAAACCCAGATAACCTGCGTTGCAGGCGGAGCTTCAAAGGAATTGCCATCGGCACTGAGCCGCAGACTTTGGTGGTCGGTATTGATGCGCGAGGGTGGCACAGGCATGATACCGCTGATGGTAGCCAATGAGTTGAACCACCCGTCGCCGGCTTGTTTGAGTCCGTCGGTACCATTGGGCCCAAACCGATAGAAATGCACGGGTTCAGTAAAGCCGGCAGGCCGTCGGGCTGTTACGAGTACATTCATATCGGGGCCACCGAATACCTGTGCGCCGTTAGCGGTAGTGAGGGCCGGGTTGTTGAGGGCCGTGCTGACTGCCAGCGTTTGTCCATCGGCAATAAGATTACTTTCGGGGCTGTCTTTCAGGACATCGGCAATGATAGACGACTTACCCACCACCCAGGAAACCGGGCCAAAATCAGCACGGGTCTGAGCAATCACCTATTGCAGATTCGTGCTATACTCCTGAGAACTGTTTACCGCACGATCCCCCCAACTAAACAGTGGGTTAGCAGCAACTTTATTTTTTACGGCTTCAGCATCAGTCTCGCCTTGTAGCCATAGTACGGCTTTGACACCATAAGTAGCTCCGTATAAGCGCAAGGCGGCCCGTAAAATGCGGTATGGTGTTCCTGGGTCATAGTTATTGGTACTCCCCGTTGGTCTGCCCAAGGGCGTTGATACCAGGTCTGCTGACTGCGCCCATGCTTTAACAGTAGTGCCACCCCAGGCTACGTTATAAAATGCGACGGGGACGTTCTGGCTCTCTACCAGCCGTTGACCCACGTAGGCCCAATACCACAACGATGCCCCGCTTGGCCCAATACCTTCGTTAGTTGCCAGTGTATTAGCCCGTTGCGGGTTCTTCAAAAACGTTGGCTTAATGCGCCCAACCGTTTGAGCATCCAGAATAGCCTCGTTGAAACTACTGTTCAGCAGTCCGCCATTACCAATGACCGTTACGGGCTGCACCCGTACGCCATCGTACTCAGTCAGGGGCTGAATCACATTCAGGTCATCTGTCAGATTGGGCAGTCCCTGAGCGTTCGACTGCCCACCGATGATATATACGTCACCCACGCCAACTTTTACCGGGTCAGATTCGTCCAGATAGCCTTCTTCTTCACCGTTTGGCGTACGGGTCACGCTGAAGGAGACTGCTTGGACCTGATACCAACCGGCGGGTAAACTGAAATTCCCAAAAAATGACGTTCCGTTTCGGCTTAAAGTCCGCGTGATTAGGGCTCCGTTAGGGCTACCTGTTTTCACATCGAGCGGTATAAACTCGGCTTTCATCCGAATACGCCCCGCTGAAAAACGGGTCGAGTTGAGGGTTCCTCCCACCTGCACGTTGCCAACATTGCTGTTGTTTCGTTGATAAACGGCCCCACTGATGGGCAAGGTCAGATTAATGACCTGGGCCTGCGTTGCCGTCAGGGCAAAGCAGTAGCTAATGAGTAACAGGATGTTTCTCATGACAAAAAAAAGGGTTACGTGTGAAACTGATTAAGTGAAACTAAAAAGAAGCGAAAGAAACTGAGGGTGTTGCTGCCTATGGGCAGTTTTCGTACTCATAATCGGTTACGCCAATGCCGTATGTGTCTGCTTCAAAGGGCCAGCCAGAAGCTAACTTCGTACCCGATGCTATTCGCCGTTTGACATGGCCCTGACTGTCAAATATGTAGATGTAAACAATCTGGTACTTCAGCCCATCAGAGTAGAAGCTACTGCCTTTTACAGAGCGAATCATTTTCGCGGGCAGATTTTGAGACTCCCGGCCATAGAAGGGGGTAAGATTGGGCAGGTTGGGCCGGGTAGGGTAATATTGATAGGCAAATTTTTCGGTTCCCCAGCCGTAACCCGAATAGTAATCTACATTGATGATGTTGCTGTTATTTATTATATGCGTCAGAATGTTATATCCATCGCTCCATTCTTCTTTGATAAGAAAGCCTTTATCATCATATCTTCTGATCCCAACATCTGGTACAAATAATTTTTCATTGTTAAGAGGGAAGGTATAGTTTTGATTTCCATATCTACCATCACCGAACGAGTATATGCTTTGCTGTAATTCAATTTTATCGGCATAGTAGGCGTATCTAAGCGAATCCGTTTTTCCCCGTGTCTGCACTCGGCGGTCAAGTATCAATCTACCTTGATTATCATATTGGTAGAAGGTTTTTGTTTGGGTTGCTACCGTCACAATTCTTCCGTCAACCATAATTGTTTCCGGCTCCA
>JBBRUB010000742.1:0-2340 GCA_038248175.1 Cytophagales bacterium
CCTGTTGTGCGCTTCCAGAAAAAGCCCAGAATAAACACCGAGAAAATGCCGGGGCTGATGTAGCCGGTATATTTCTGGATGAACGTAAAACCGCCTTCGCCCCCAATGCCCAGCGCATCGCTCCAGGCCATGCTGACCGACATGATCATGGCTACCACAATCGTGATGCGGCCAATCCAGAGCGAACGCGATTCGCTGGCCGTTTTGTTGATGTACTTTTGGTAAATATCGAGCGTAAAAATAGTCGAAATCGAGTTGGCTTTACCGGCCAGTGAGGCCACGATAGCCGCCGTTAGGGCCGCAACCGACAGGCCCTTCAGACCCGTTGGTAAAAAAGTCAGTACCGCAGAGTAGGCATTGTCGCCGGAAACAACCCCGTCGCGCAACATCTCATTGGCCAGACCGCCGTTTTTATGAATGACGTAGGCTGCAATACCGGGCAGCATGACGATAATGGGCATGAAAATCTTGAGAATGGCCGCAAAAAGAATACCCGTGCGGGCCGTTTTAAGATCGGCACCGAGAGCACGCTGCGTAATGTACTGGTTGCAGCCCCAATAGTTGAGGTTTACCACCCACTGTCCGCCGAGGTACATGGCAATGCCGGGGAGGGTCAGGTACCGCTTGATTTCGGCCTGCGGAGCAGTGACTTCGGGTTTCTCGAAAATCATGTGGAAGTGATCGTCGGCATCTTTGAACATGGCGTCCAGCCCCGACAAAACACCCCCATCCAGCCCGAAGGTCAGACTTACCTGCTGCAAGGCGAGGTAGGTTGTAACCAGCCCGCCGATGATAAGTACCAGCACCTGAATGACGTCCGTATAGCCAATGACGTTCATGCCGCCCAGGGTGATAAAAATAGCGAACAGGCTCAGGCCGATAATGACCGGGTGGAACGAGTCTGGCCCAACCAGACTGCTCACGGCCAGTGCGCCGAGGAACAGGATTGACGTCAGGTTGACGAATACGTACAGAAACAGCCAGAACACGGCCATAATCAAACTCACCGTTTCGTTGTAGCGCGTACTCAGAAACTGCGGCATGGTATAAATCTTGTTCTTCAGGTAGATGGGAATAAACCACACTGCTACTATGATGAGCGAGATGGCCGCCAGCCACTCATAAACGGCAATGGCCACACCATACCGGTACCCATCGCCCGACATCCCGATGAACTGCTCGGCAGAAATGTTCGATGCAATTAGCGACGCGCCAATGGCCCACCACGTCAGCGACCCTTCGGCCAGAAAGAAGTCTTTGGTGTTCTGTTTTGTCTTTTGCTGCTTTCGGTAAACGGAGTAACCGTAGGCCGAAACGCCGATGAAATAGAAGAGAAAAACCGCGTAGTCGATGGTAGAAAGCTGGCCCATTTGGGAACGTCAATAGTTAGGGTGAGTGATTTAGCCCGCAAAAAGCAATTAATTCTTGAAAAGGGAACCGCTTTTCTGTCATTCCTCCAGATAATTCAAATCTTTACCGTGGGTTTCGGGAACGGTCAGGATGGAATAAAAGCCCAGCACGAAGCAGATCAGACCCACCACGGCTCCGGCATTGATAACATCCAGGCCGGGCTTCAGATAGCCGTACAGACTGGTCATCAGGATAACGGTACCACGTACCATGTTTGGGATCGTAGTGGCGGCTGTGGCGCGGAGATTGGTGCCAAACTGCTCGGCCCCGATGGTCACAAACATGGCCCAGTACCCAATACCGAAGCCCATTAACAAACACAACCCATACACCGCCGTGGGCGACGAAATACCGGCGTAGAGATACACCAGAGTACCCACCAGCGCAATGGCCATGAGCAGGGCCACGCCCTTCTTGCGCGATTCCATGGCCTGACTGATAAAGCCACTGGCCAGATCGCCCACGGCCAGCCCCACGTAGCACCACATAATGGCCAGTCCCGGCTGTATTTCTTCTGCGATGCCAAACGCCTTGCCAAACTCGTTGCTGAAGGTGGCCAGAATACCAATTACGAACCAGGTGGGCAATCCAATACCAATGCATTTGATGTAACGGACGAACCGGTCGCGGTTGGTAAAAAAGGAAAGGAAATCCCCCCGGCTCACACCCTCCTGCTTTGTCACATTCGTGAACATGCCCGACTCCACCACGCCCACCCGCAGCAGCAGCAGCCCAAACCCCAGGCCACCGCCTATAAAAAAAGCAGTTTGCCAGTCGAACAGTTGAACGGTGAAATACGCCACAACGGCCCCAAACAGCCCCACACCCGCCACCAGCGAGGTGCCAATGGCCCGTTTGTTAGTGGGTAGGCTCTCGCTTACGAGGGTAATACCCGCGCCCAGCTCGCCCGCCAGTCCAATGCCCGCTATA
>JBBRUB010000743.1:0-2316 GCA_038248175.1 Cytophagales bacterium
GCCAAAGGCTGTGTTGGCACGGCAACGGCCTTTACGTTGACGCAAAAACCAACGCCTAACGCCCAAATCATCGGCGTGGGTTTGTTAGCCAACAACACGACCTCGCTCAGTGCCGCCACCGGAACCAGCTGGACCTACCAGTGGAGCCTGAGCGGAACCGCGCTGACGGGCGCAACAGCAGCGACGTACACCGTGCCACAATCGGGTTTATACAACGTGGTAGTCAGCAATGACGGTTGCACGGGCACCTCGCTGGGTTTCATCGTGAATCTGGCCCGGGCGCCGGGCGGTGGGCGGGTGGCCAGTGAACCTACTCAGGACGGAGCTTCCCTAACCGTATTGCCGAATCCATCGTCGGACCAGATTACCATCCGGCTTCAGCTCGCCGAACCCGGCCCGGCTACGTTTCGTCTGACTGATTTGGCGGGTCGGATCTATGGGCAGTGGGTATCGGGAGCCAGCCAGAGCAGTCACGAGCAACGGGCCGATTTGCGCACCTTAGTGCCAGGCCTATATCTGGTGGTTGCCGAAGCGGACGGACAGCGCATTGTCAGGAAAGTGATGAAGGAGTGAGTTTAAAGTTGTTCAGACTGGCATTTGTAGTAACACAACCTTGAAAAGCTGGTTTTTCGGAACCAACCATGAATTCAAGTTTGAATCCGCGAATAAACAATACATATGGGAACCCCGACCAGACTCGGTAATTCGCTGGCCGATTATGATTACCTGCCGCTTCGCTGCGTTACGCTGAACCAGTTTAAGGAAATTATTGGCTGGTTATAAGCGCGGTCTGACCTGGGTTGAGAGTCAATTACCCTGAGCTGGTTGCGTATCTTTGTGAAAAGCGAATGTTCTTTCGTGAAGAAAATAAGTGAACAGTCATGGAAACAGCACAGTCAGAAAAGCGACCTCACAAGTTGAATGACATACAGGTCAGTCTGCTACGGCTGTTCAATCGGGACATGCCAGTCGAAGAAACTACCGAAGTCAGGCAGCTACTGATGGCATATTATGATGAAAAACTACACGCTGAACTGGAGCGGGTAACAGTAGAAAAAGGATATGTACAGGCCGACTATGACGCCATGCTGAATCAGCAAAATCGGACTGACACGAATCAAAAGATAAAGCAAGATTCGGGTGAAAGTCGTCATTGATACAAATTGCCTGTTGGCGTCCATACCGCAGCAAAGCCAGCACCACTGGTTATACCGGGCTTTTCAGGCTGGGTCATTTGATTGGTATATCAGTAATGAAATCATGCGGGAGTATGAAGAAATGGTTTCGTCTCGCTTCTCCGCAACTGCTGCCCATTTCGTTCTGAACCGGCTCGACGTGTCACCGAACGTCGTTTACGCCGAGCCGTATTTTAACTGGCAACTCATTGAGAACGACCCCGACGATAACAAGTTCTCCGACTTAGCAATCGCTGCACAGGTCGATTACTTAGTGACGAACGATACCGACTTCAGGACGCTGGCTGATTATGATTACCTGCCGCTTCGCTGCGTTACGCTGAGCCAGTTTAAGGAAATTATTGGCTGGTTATAAGCGCGCGGTCTGACATGGGTTGAGAGTCAATTACCCTGAGCTGGTTGCGTATCTTTGTTGTACGATGACAGACGTAACCATTATTGGGGGCGGCATTGTGGGTTTAGCCACTGCCCTGCAACTGAAACAGCAAAAACCCGCACTCAGTGTGGTGTTGATCGAGAAGGAAACGGCACTGGCCCGGCATCAGACCGGCCACAACTCCGGCGTCATTCACTCCGGACTGTACTACAAACCCGGTTCGCTCAAAGCCACCAACTGCATTCGCGGTTACCAGATGCTGCTCGATTTCTGCGACGCCGAAGGTATTCCCTATGACCTCTGCGGTAAGATTGTGGTGGCTACCAAAACTGACGAACTGCCGCAACTTGACCAGCTTTTTGAGCGCGGTCAGCAGAACGGCCTGACCAATATCCGCAGGGTAACGGCGGGCGAGATGCGCGAGATCGAGCCGCACGTAGCGGGCGTGGCGGGCATGTTTGTTCCCTATACCGGTATTATCGACTACGTGCAGGTTTGCGAGAAATACGCCGATAAGTTCCGGGCGTTGGGGGGCGAAATCCACTTGGGCGAGCGTGTGGAGCAGGTAACGGCAGGCAATAGCCTGAGTATTGTGGTGACGGATCGCAACCGCTACGAAACCAAGCTTGTCATCAACTGCGCCGGGCTGTACTCCGACAAAATTGCCCAGCTTACCCAACGTGAACCCGTCGATGTACGCATTGTGCCGTTTCGGGGCGAGTATTTCAAGCTGAAACCCGAAAA
>JBBRUB010000744.1:0-2313 GCA_038248175.1 Cytophagales bacterium
AATCTTTTTCTGCAACGCCATCGTGGCATAACCACCTTCCGAATAACCCGCCACAAACAGGCGTTTGTCCCAGTTCAGCTTATTGTCGGTTATAAACTCGCGCGAGGCCCGAAGCATATCGAGCGATGCCGACGCCAGGCTTTTGTTGTGTTCATACGGATGTGGCAGGTCTTTCGACGCGCCGTAGCCAATATAGTCCGGGGCAGAAATGATATAGCCCTGCGATGCAAAGACCGACCCGAACGTGTAAGCTTCGCTGCCCGACTGATAGTTCGAGGGCGCATCATTGTCATTCTGGATGGTACCGTGTTGCAGACTAAGCAGCGGTAACGCTCTGTTCTGTACCCCGCTTCCGACAGGTACAAGCAACGCGCCCGATGCCCTGATGGGTTTGCCATCGGAATTCGTCGTGTTGTATTCGATCCGATAAACCCGAATATCGTTGCGGATAAATACCTGAAACAGCGACGAAACACCCGTGAAACGGCTGCGCAAATCAGCCTGCGAATACTCGCCGACGAGCGTACTTTTTACCAGCGTCCGGGTCGGACCCGGATTGACCGGATCATTGTTGTTGCCGTTTTTGCAACTGGTAGGACCTACAACAAGCATTACGCCACACAATAGCAGCGTCAGGGAAGTTTTCAACGTGAGCATACAGGATAAAACGGTTGAGTTGATGATTCGATAACGGTGCGTCATTGTAGAAAGTACTCCACAATAGTAGGCATTCAACTGCCCAAATACTCTATCAATTAACTTTACTTTATTATAACTCATACCGAAAAAAAATAAATCCCCACGGTACTTTACAGGCTATCAGCCAATTACTTACGTGCAAGTGCGACTACGCCAGTTGGCTGACAAACTAAACTGGTATGGCTTTTGGCAGTCTGAATGCAGTACCAATTTTTATTCACTACTATGAAAAGTCAATTGAAATCCATCAGCACGAAGTCGTTTGCCGTGTTCATGGCCGCAGGTTTGCTGTCGGCAAGCGTGCTAACGGGTTGTAAGGCGCAGAAAAACAGCACGAACCGAGCGGGTATGAACAAAACCCAGAAGGGAGCAACCGCCGGGGCCGCTGGTGGGGCCTTACTGGGCGGTGTCATTGGTAACAAATACGCGAAGGGCAACACTGTGCTGGGAGCCATTATTGGGGCAACCGTAGGCGGTGCTGCCGGGGCCGTAATTGGTCGGAAGATGGACAAGCAGGCCGAAGAGATCAAGCGTAACGTACCCAACGCGCAGGTCGAGCGGGTTGGCGAGGGCATCAAAATCACCTTCGGCTCCGATATTCTGTTCGATGTGGATTCTTACGCGCTGAAGGCAGCTACCAAAGACCAGCTTGAGCAGTTTGCCAAAACGCTGAAAACCTACGAAGACACTGAAATTAGAATAGAAGGCCATGCCGACGCTAGCGGCTCGGACTCGTACAACAAAACCCTGTCGCAACGCCGGGCCAAAGCCGTTGGCGATTATCTGGAAAGTCTCGGCATTCGTTCAGTCCGCGTGAACGAAGTAGGCTATGGCGAAGAGCAACCCGTAGCCGACAACTCTACCGAAGCAGGCCGAGCCCAGAACCGCCGGGTTGACATCGGCGTCTTTGCCGACAAGAAAATGCAGAAGGATGCCAGAGATGGCAAGATTCAGGACTGATAGAGTAGCGTTTCAGATTCCCCGTTTTTACACTACCAACTACTTACTACGCTGAATCTGAAACATTTAATATTTAACAGAACGTTGACATGGAAGCAATTAAAAAAGGCGATGACGTAACATGGAAATGGGGAAAAGGTGAGGCCGAAGGAACCGTTTCGGAAGTCCACACCGACGATGTAGAACGCAAAACGCAGGGAAGTACTACGAAGCGTAAAGGCTCCGAAGGTGAACCCGCGCTGGTGATCAAACAGGATAAGAAGACAATTGTGAAATCGGCCAGCGAGGTCGATAAAAAATAAGCTTTCTGATTTACTCAACACATAAAGACAGTTTTCATTTTACTCAACCAAACACAACATAACCATGAACGTTAAAGAAACCCGGGGCGAAGTCCTCGACCAATTGAACCGGCTCCTGACCGATACCCGCGATGGCGAAGAAGGCTACCAGGAAGCCGCCGAGAACGTCAAAGACGTTGAACTAAAGAGTCTCTTTTTGGCCCAGTCGCGTCAGCGGGGAGAGTTTGCTATGGAGATAGATCGAGAAATCAGAACCCTCGGTGGCGACCCCGACAATGGCACCAGCCTTGGGGCCGATCTACACCGGGCCTGGATTAACATTAAATCGACTTTCTCCAGCAACGACGACAAA
>JBBRUB010000745.1:0-2309 GCA_038248175.1 Cytophagales bacterium
AACCCCCCGCTTCGGTATTTATAAACAGCCCTCAATAGCTAAACCCGGAAGACTGCTCAGTACCAATGTACGTTCACTGTACTGTACATACAACGATAAACTTTACAATACAGTTGAAAAAATAAACCCCGTTTCCGGGCTGGAAACGGGGTTTGGGTGACCTTGGTAGGAAGTAGCGGGCTCGAACCGCTGACCTCTGCTCTGTCAAAGCAGCGCTCTGAACCAACTGAGCTAACCTCCTTTAGACTATATTGAGCCACAAAATTACGAAAGTTCTGCTTCTGGCAACGGCGTCGCGTAGATTTTTTGCGACGGAATCCGGGCCAGCATCGCCAGTCCGGCCACAAACAGCACCAGCAACGCCAGTACCGAGTTGCGCATACTGCCCGTCAACTGCTCGATCAGGCCGTACAGCAACGTACCCAGTACAATCGAAAACTTGTCCATTACGTCGTAAAAGCTGAAGTACGAAGCGGTGCTGGAGGTGTTGGCCGGGATAAGCTTGGCGTAGGTGGACCGCGACAGGGACTGAATGCCGCCCATGACCAGCCCCACTACCGATGCCAGCATGAAAAACTGCGTTTCGGTCTGCACAACGTAAGCCCCCGCGCAAATGCCAATCCAGATAAAAATGGCTACCATCAGCGCATATATATTCCCAATCCGGCCCGATAGCCACGAGAACCCGTAGGCTCCTGGAATGGCCACCAGTTGCAGGAGTAAAATCAGGACGATCAGGTTGTCTCCGGCCATTTTCAATTCGACAGACCCAAACAGCGCGGCTACGTACATAACGGTTTGAACGCCCATGTTATAGACAAAAAAGGCCAGCAGAAACCGCTGCGTCAGCGGTCGGGTGCGCAGCTCGCCGAATACTTTCCGCAATTCCCGAAAGCCGTTGAAGAGATACCCAGACCGGATGCTGTCTGAATGATCTTTACTAACGTTTCTGATGCCGTCGGGCAGGCGGTTGAACGGAATCTGCGCGAAACCAATCCACCAGATACCCACCGTCAGGAAGGCAATGCGCGAGGCCAGCCCTTCGGAGATATTGCCGAACCAGTCGCGTTTCAGGATCACAAGCAGGTTCAGGACCATCAGCAAGACACTACCCACGTAACCCATAGCAAGGCCGCGCGCGCTGACCCGGTCGTACTGATCTTCGGTGGTAATGTCGGGCAGGTAGGCGTTGTAAAACACGATGCTGCCACTCCAGCCAATCAGGCTCAGCCAGAAACAGATAACGCCAAACGTAGTGGTCTCCCGCGTGAAGAAGAAAAGCAGGCTGCAACTGATGGCACCGAGGTAACAGAATGCCTTCATAAACGCTTTTTTGCGGCCACTGTAATCGGCAATGGCGGTGCAGATGGGGGAGAGCAGGGCCGTGAGCAGAAAAGCCGCCGAGATGGTGTACGAGAAAAGCACCGAGTTTTTGATCGAAATCCCCAGAAAGTCAATCACCGGTCCGCCCGCGTCGTTGAGAGCCACCGCCGAAAAGTAAACCGGGAAAATGCTCGACACAATCACGAGTGCGTGGGCCGAGTTAGCCCAGTCGTAATACGTCCAGGCGGTCAGGGTGCCGGGGTTGTTCATACTTTAATGAGTGAATTGCGAATGAGTGAATCTATACGCCGATGCGGGTTGCTGACGCGAACACCTCGCACCGGAGGTTATTCGCTCATTCACTCATTCGCAATTCGCTCATTGAGAAAATCAATCACTGCCCGCGTGAAGGCGTGGTTGGAGTCGCCGGCCACCATATGTCCGGCGTCGGCAACGCTGATGCTTTGTACGTGCGGCACGGCGTCTAAGAACTCGGCCATGACCTTTTCGCTCACTACGTCACTGATGCCCCCACGCACAATGAGCGTCGGTACGCTGAGGGCGCGGGCGGCCCGGTAGAGCCGTTCTTCGTTGGCGGTAGTTCGGTCGGGGGCGGTACTCCGCTGCCAGCAGGCCAGCATGGCAGGATCCCAGTGCCAGTAGTAACGTGGATTGCCACCAGTATCTTTCCGCAGCCGCAGATTTTTCTCTAACCGGCTGGTATCCCGCGGGCGGGCCGGGGTCGCGTTCGACCGGTGGGGCAGGTAAGCTGCTACGGCAGTGGCGGCTTCGTCCAGGCTGGCAAACCCGTCCTGATTTCGGCTCATAAACGCGAAAATACGTTCAATACCTTTTTGTTCAGTGCGGGGCGCAATATCGACCAGCACGATGGCCGTACAGATTGATGGTGTCCCTTCCAGTCGTTCGCCCTCGGCAATTAGGGCCGTCATCCCCCCCATCGACGCCCCCACCAGGGCCGGTTTCTG
>JBBRUB010000746.1:0-2297 GCA_038248175.1 Cytophagales bacterium
ATCTGTGCGCTGACAACGGTCAGGCTGCTGGTGGCCGTACCCTTCTCAAAACTGGGTATCTCCACCAGTTTGGAAGGTGTCCTGGTGCTGTTCTTGTACCATTCGTAGCGGCTGCCCGTTTTGCTAATGCTCAGCACCACCCGGCTGCTGCGGCAAACGGTCTGGGTGGCGGGCGTACCGGTGTAGTCCAGCAGGCGGGCCGGGGTGTTTTGGTTGTAGAAACTGTTGCTGGTGGTCAGGCGGCAGCGGTAGTACGTTTTGGCCGTTACGCTGGCGGTGTACGTAGCATCCCTCGCGCCCGCTACGTCGGTGAAGGTGACGTTGTTGGTGGACGACTGCCACTGGTAGCGCATCGCATTACCCGACACGTTGGTCGTGAGCGTACTGGCGTAGGGCGTGGCCCCGGTGGTGAGCGTGGCCTTCGTGACTAAGCCCTGCACCGTGCCGCTCAGAATGCCACTGTTGGCTAAACTGGCATCGGGAAACCCATCGGTGCGCAGGTACAACTGGCCATTGGCGTTCACATTGGCGAGGGAAAACAGGGTGGCCCGTTCCGTTACCGAGAGCAGGTTGTTGAGAACGCTGGTGCCGGTGCTGTGGTCAAAAACGGCATTGGCGACGGTGGCCGTACCGGACCCGCCATAGGTAGTAGGACCTCCGAACGTAAGCCGACCGGCGGCAGCCAGACTGAGCGAGCCGTTGTTGGTGAGGGTGCCGCCCCCATAGACCAGCCGGACGGGGCCGCTGCCCACCAAACGGGTGTTGGCCCCCACGCGCAGGGTGGGCTGGGCCAGTGCGCTACCGACCGTAGCCAGCAGGCATAAAATTAGAAGTAGTCTCATGAAAGAGTTGTTAATGGTTCTATAAAAGCGATACGGTATGCGGACAACAGCCCTGGCTTAAATCAGCTTTTCAGGTATCATCACAATGCTCCACTCTTTCTTCATTGTCGTTTTAAAATCGACGAAATCCATGTCAGAGTTCGGTGTGAATTGGTGACTGGTGCCTGCATCATCCACATAATCGAAATATGGATAGTGGCCCGTATCGGTCTCATCGTACATGTAGCACTGGATGGTGATGCAGGGCTGCCCGCCTTTTGCTGCGTTATTCCGTAGCTGATGGATTTGGTTTAGCACCGGGCTTATCCAGGTAATCTCGTCCTTTACAAAAGATTTTTTTGCGAACGGGGCTACTTCTACCTGGTTGCTTTCGGAGGTTCCTTTAGCAAGAAATGGAAATAGCGAAACCTCGATTTCGCCCGACAACACCCGGATGATGGCGTTGGCCCCGGCGTGCTGATGGATGGGCGAAAAACACTGAGGGGGCCATATTTCCATCACGAATGGAATACCCGGCGATTCACCACCCGCTTTGCCCAGGGTTATGCGGAGGTACACCTCATTTGGATTTGACCCAAATTCAGTTGCCTTTTTCTTGAGCATCTGGTAGCACCAGCCATTCTCTGATTCGATGCTGCGCTTGATGGCGTCGCTGAAATGGGGAAAGTCGGGGGTATCCAGCACAAAATTTTGGCCAGCCACGATGTCATACAACTTCTGGCCTACGGGCGAAAGCGCAGCCTTTGGCAGTGCCGTGTTATCAGCTATGTCTACCATTGTCAGGCTGTCGGTATTCTTCACTACCAACGGAACAGTGCTGACAATGGGGTCACGAAGCAGGCGCATCGGTTGCACTTGATAGCTCACTGACAACTGGTATGCGTTCCTGAATTCGTCTGATTTCGGTACAACTGTTCTGTAATCAAAAACCTGTGTTTCGAGTCTGGCTTCGCCATGCCCAAACTGGATATAGACCTCGTCATGATCTTCGTCAACGATATGAGTGACAAAACTGATCCAATAAAAAGCGTAGTTGTTGCGAATCACTCCGCAAGGTTTACGCTCTACAGATTTTCCGTTGACGAACAACTCCGTAAGCTCCCTGTGGGCTTCAACGACGAGATGAACAATCTTTTTATTGCCCCCAGAACCCGCCTTCCATAAGCCCACCTCAAGTGAATCGAGAGGAGCTGGAATTACTGGAACTTCAGACCGAAAGGGATACCCGTGCTTAAAGATAAACGTCCCCTGCCCCTTGATAAATAGAGGGATTGGGTCAGGAATACCCTGGTATTTGCCCGTTTCCTGAACGTCAAAGACCTTTTCCCGAGGAAACTTATACTGCGTGTCGTATGAAGACATGATTTAGGGCGAGTTAAGCCGTGATTCGGCTGTGGATGGATCAGTTCAACTTGACAATGCTCAGGCACGTGCTGCCGTCCGTGCTGAACGAGG
>JBBRUB010000747.1:0-2286 GCA_038248175.1 Cytophagales bacterium
GGAGAGCAGGGGCAGGAAAAGTAAAAGACAGAGATACAGCTTTTTCATAAAACTTTGGATCAGATTAAGTTTCGATTAACACCGGCCCAAAGTTCAGAACTGCAAGATTATCAGTATTTTAAGAATTAGCAGATTGACGTAATAATAGCATTATTTTTGGTTTGCGCCCTGATGCCGCTCTTACCGTTACTCATAGACTAAACCTATACTAAAAAAGAGCCGGAATTACACGTTGACATGAGCCGGTCATAGAATAGCCTGTTTCGGCGTGTGTCAAAAACAGCGCGATTACTTTGGAGCGCACACCTTTGAGCGCATTGGGTAGGACGGCGTTTTCTAAGCGCAGTGGTAGGGAGATCAGGCGCAGCCGTAGAAAAAGTCCGGCTCTGTCGGTAGTGATACGTCGCTCCCGATGGGGCGGACTGTCTTACTTTACGTTACGATACAAGGACCCCTTCGACAATATTCGGGGTTGAACATCAGGTACGTAGTATTTGCCATCCTTCCTGTAGAACACAACGAAATTGAACGTGCCAATGAATTCGCCGTTTTTATAGGTGAACTCAACGATAGGGGCGTTGGCCATTTTAATGCCATCATCATACCCGGCACCGAACTGACCGCCTGTCCCCGCAACACGTTTTTTTCGTAGTATTTGACTCTTTCCTTGAAAATGAAATCACTCATGGGCAAAATCGCCGAAATCGAAAACTCAGACAACACATAATCATTACTAACCCTCATGCCAAATTCTGGTATAACGGCCCAGTTATTGGTTACTGGCTCTTCCAAACTAAACACGTAGCCTGTGCCGTTTTCCATGCGCCGAGAAGCATACTGACTGACGGGAATATTACTCCCCCCGCCAACAGTTTGCCTGAAAGTATACCCCCCTGCCCCTCTGAAAAATAAACCACTGTCCCAATTGTCATGGGGACGCAGGTTCCAATATTTGGCAATGCCAAACGTGAGAAAATGCGTTTCTACATCGCCCCACCTTCTGTTAAGACTGCGGCCTTTGTAAGCAAAAGGTATGGTTTCGTACTGAAAGCTAATTCGGCTGAATAGATAACCTGCCGAAAGAAACCAGCCGTTACCTCGGGTATTTCGGATGCCCAGCCTTGCTTCGACGTCAAAGTTGAGTTCGTCGAGTCGTATCTCTTTTTCTTCCCCTTGTTCATCAATGACAAGGTATTTGGTACCCGCAAAATCATTTTTTTGAGGCTTACCCGTATAGGTATAAATGGTTCGTCCGAAGTTCTGCACCACGGGGTCGGGGCCAGCACCCCGTCCGCCAGCTCCGGCAATGAGGGCCAAAGAAACTTTGTTAGTTGTCGAGTTGCCCTGAGCGTAAGAAACTGTCGAGGTCAGCCCACATCCCAGAAAAATGGCAAGATTGATGGTAAACAGTTTTAGCATAATTAGATTACCCCAAAAGGCTGAAAAGTAAAAATGAGTCAGATTCAAATAGACACCCCTTACGGTTGCGACACGCCCAAAATTCCCCCGTTTATTAATCTTGCGCCGGTCTCGAACCGCAGGTTGCGGCACACCTGACGGCCCATGGGCGCAAGCAACGTGACGGTATGCCCCGTTTTGATCAGCACGTCCTGCGTGGCCGTTGGCACCGTGCCACACGACCAAACCGTAGGGTCGTTCCAGTTGCCCGATTTGAGCGTTTGCTGAAATTGGCAGGCTCCCGTCAGCGTTACATTCAGGGGCTGATAATAGAGCGGTGACCACCGGTTGTTGGTATCCTGTGCGCGGAAGAAAAAGCCGAACTGTCCCAGCGTATTGGGGCTGATGGCGTTGGCATTCACGGTTACATCTTGCCCACCCGACGGGCTGAACGGCAGGTTGGTGGCCTGTCCATAGCCGGGGTCTGTATTCACAAAATACTCGATCCGGCTGATGGCGTTGGTGGTCTGTCCAGCGAAAACCACCAACGGGCGCAACATCGTTTGCGACCATTGCCCCCGGCCCGTGCGGGTGCGAATACCCACCTGATGGGTGCCTACGCCGAGTGTTGACGGCAATGGAATGCTGACCGCAATGGGCGAACTACCATTGGTGGGTGAGATGGCGATTATGGTATTGCTGCCCAAGCCCCGGTCGGTATTGATAAAGTACTCGATATCAGTTAGCACGGCGGGGTCGCTCGAAACACCAGGAGCATAAATATACACCGGACTTATGCGGGTCTGCGACCATTGCCCACGCCCCGTACGCGTTCGGATACCCATTTGATACACTCCCGTAGCAATCGTTGCGGGTACGGGCAGACTA
>JBBRUB010000748.1:0-2284 GCA_038248175.1 Cytophagales bacterium
AAACTCCGTTACGTTCACGGCGGGCGTAATCTGATATTCTTCGCGGATAATCCACTGCCCCGCCCCGGAGCGCGGGCGAAGCATCAAAATAAGTGGCGTTGGGGCGGACGCTTCAAACCGAAGGTCGCAACCAGCATCGAGTTGCATGTTTTTGTCAGATATTACAGTGGATGATCTCGTTAGGACACAGCCTTCAGAACGATGAGTGGTACCAGCAAAAGCTTCTATACCACATTCAACGTAACTTTGAGAGGTGAAAGATTGACCAACAAAAGATAGAATGGCAAGGATTATTACGTTGATTACAATAGCTGGGTATTTCTATCTGTCCAGACGGATGCTAACTAACAAAGGGGGCGGGGCAGGCATAGCATTTGCTATCACGTTCACGTTCTTACTTTTGATACATTTTCTGATTGCAGGCATTATAGTTTTGGTGAAAAGGCACAATAAGGCTGGAAATGAGAAGCCGTACGTTGATAGCGTTTGGGTAGTAATTACTTCGTTTTCGCTGTTTATCTTAACTATGGTAATTGGAGGTGGTCAGTTCATTAGAGCAATCTCCCCACTGCCTTAGTCCACGGTTGGGGTGAATGATAACGGTTCACTAATTACAACATCCCGCAATTGTTTTGGCTGGCCAGGCAAAATCCAAGCATTATTCCAGCGGTTTGAACAGGAAGGTTTCGATTTTGCCCTGCTTGTCCTGACTGATGTAGAAATCTATCGGCGTCACGGCGAAGATCGCTTTATAGCGGGCGATGCCATCTTTTACCCCCCGCGATTCCATTTCAGTCCACTTACCCAACTGCCCGCTGATGCCCGCCGTTACTTCCTTCATCTTGTCGGGCGAAATCTGCTGTTTAAACGCATCGCCCATCATCGCGTAGAGTGAATCGGGCTGGTTGTTGTTGATGAACTGCTGCGCCAGTTTAGCCAGCGAATCGAGTTTGGGGTCAACCTCCGGAGTTTGCGCGTTGGCAGCAAAGACGAACAGCCAGAAGGCGAGTAAAAGAGGAAGGCGTTTCATTGGAAGTCAGTTTTAAGTTCGTCCCAAAGTACGTCATCTACGTAGCGTTTCACCAACCGGATTAGTGGGCGGTAACCGCTCGGTGGGTTTTGCGGTTGGAGACGGGGTTGAACGGCCAATGGCTGAAACTGCGATCCGGCTCAACGAAACGAAAATAGGTAGCAAAGTTCAAAACCGGCATAAGTACCCCGGTTGACTAATTCGTTGGTCGAACTATAAGACGAATAATAACGGTCTCGGTTGAGAACTGTTACGGTCAAGAAGGTCTGAATGATGGGTTTCAGGCCGATACAGGCCACTGCACGAAGACTAACTGAACTTCTCTTCGAGAAATGCTTCTCCCAACCCAAGCCCGCTAAAAGTGCGGTACTGAACCTACTCACTGGCCTTTGCAATTCGCTGGTGGTCAGCGTGTCTCCTACATCCCGGTCCACATCAGTCGATGTGATGCGGGCAAACTTACCGTCATTGTCAGCATCATTGAGATATACGTTCGCACCGAGGAACACATACGTTCTACTTTCACTCCGGCTGGTCAAATCATACTGGACACAAATCGGAAATGCCAGCATAGTGTATTTGCTTCTGCCAGTTCTGTGAGAGGTGAAACGTTGTCCCGCCCGGTAATTAGTAGCAATGGATGAGGCCAGCCCTAACTGAATGTAAGTCACCCCGGCTTCAAGAGTCAGTCGATTTGCGATAGGTTCTTGAAAGAAAACGGTGAACGACCCAGACAAGTAGGGCTGTATCTGGTAACGACTGTCGATGTATTCATTGGTTTGCCAACTCATGATATTGGCAAAACCAGTTGCCCGAAAGCCAACCTTTACACTCGCATTTTGTCTGTAAAAGTTCACGGCTGATGTATCCTGCGCGGATACCACCAGCTGTAAACCAACTACCAGCAATACCGCAAAAAACAGACGTTTTTGCATCATATCAGTACAGCGTTTCGTGTGTTCGCTATTGAAAATGCCTGTATCCGCTCAGACGTACGGCTTATTCAGCGACGGCTTTACTTTTTCACAATCATGAACTCCACGCGCCGGTTTTGCTGACGGCCTTCGTCGGTGTCGTTGGTGGCTACGGGTTTGCTTTCGCCGAAGCCTTTGCTGCCCACGCGGTCGGGTTCGATGCCTTTGCTGATGAAGTACTCGCGCACGGCGTCGGCGCGGTCCTGCGAGAGTTTGGCGTTAATTTCGTTCGAGCCGGTATTGTCGGTGTGGCCGCGCACTTCGATCACAATTTTGGGCG
>JBBRUB010000749.1:0-2271 GCA_038248175.1 Cytophagales bacterium
CGGTAAAATTGGCGCAGCAATTCTCTATTTCGCTTCTTGAACGATACGACCGTTTCGATAGGCACCCCTGCATCGGGAACGGGTACGCACTTGTTCAGCACGAGCCGCACCGACGCGATGTCATTGGCCGAATGCTGAAAAATCAGATTCGTAAAATCATAATCGTCTGTGGAGGGAATGACCTGCCGCCCGCGCTGACTAAACCCTTCGCGCACGAGCCTGAGCAACACCCAGATAGCCTGATCGATGAGTTCGGCGTGAAACATGGCACCGGGTGCGGTGTCTAACTGATTTTGGTAGGTATCGGTAACGAAGCCGGACAGCAGTGCGAACGTATCGGATTCGGTTACGCTGCCCACTACGCGGTCGTTGGTCAGGCGATCATAAGCGGTCAGCAGCAGACGATTGTACTGTGACGAAGAATCGGAACGTAGTAGTTCGGACAACTCCTGAGTGCAGGCGTTCAGGTACGTTTCATCTATGAAATCACTGGCCAGAATTGGTTCAAATAACTCTTCGTCAATCAGATAGCGCAGGGCCAAAAGGCGGGTATTGGCGTCTTCGCTGTAGGTATCGGTGCCGGGATTCTGGTGCTGGTGGATGAGGTAGTTGTAAAAAGCGTCGTTCGGAAAAATTGATAGTAACCCATCGGCGTAGAGAATCGACCCGGTTAGCCAATGCAACGACGGTACTGCGCCGGGGTAGTAGAGCAAAAACTTCTTCATCGGACAAAGATAACCCCACCCGCCCGAAACCGCCTTTGACCCGGTGTGTTTGAATACGGGTAAAGCTGCTGGCCGATCCTCTTTACGCAGTCACAAACCAAACTTTTTATACTACCATGAATCGTCTGAATTTCTGTTTTCTGGGAATGTTTTTGTGGCTGGCCGTTGCAGGTCAGGCTGGTGCGCAAACGAACAAAAAAACGCCGGAAGAAAAGGCTGGCTGGTTGCTGGGTGCGCAGGCTTACTCGTTCAAAGCCTTTCCGTTTGCCGACGCCCTGCGCAAGATCGACAGCTGTGGCCTGAAATACGTCGAAGCATTTCCTGGGCAGCTCATTGGCGGTGGACTACCCGGCAAAATGGATTTCAAAATGGATGCCGATACGCGAAAAGCAGTCAAGACAATGATTAATGACCGGGGCCTGACCGTGGTATCGTATGGTGTAATCAGCCCAAAAACCGAAGCCGACTGGACCGATCTGTTCGAGTTTGCCAAAGATATGGGTATCCGCAACATCAACTCCGAACCCGCCCCGGAGCAGTTTGCGTACATCCGCCCAATGGCCGAACAGTACAAGATAAACGTGGCCCTGCACAACCACCCCAAACCATCGCGCTATTGGCACCCCGATACCGTACTGACGGCCATTGGGGGAAGTAAATTCATCGGTTCCTGCTCTGACATCGGCCATTGGGTCCGCTCCGGCCTTGATCCGGTCGAATGCCTGAAAAAATTAGAGGGCCACGTGCTGGGGCTGCATTTCAAGGACGTAAAGCAGGATACCCCCGATGCCAAGTTCCACGACGTAATCTGGGGAACGGGGTCGAGCCAGGTACGGGCAGTTATTACCGAACTGAAACGGCAGCGGTTCAAGGGCCCTATCATGGCCGAGTACGAGTACCACTGGGAAAACAACGCGCCTGAAATAGCCGAGAGCGTGCAGAATTTCCGTCAGTTTTATGCGGAGAGGAAGTAATCCCAAACTAACAAAAAACCCCGGTAACAATCGTTTCCGGGGTTTCCGAACTATCCTCTCAATATACTGTCTTTGAGCCGCATTGATGGGCCTAAACCCACCAGTTGATGACTATCTGTGATGATTATCTGATTTTCGCGATAAAGACCGATATGCACCTTAGCATGGCACATCCACATACAGATGGAAAACCATACACTGTTGAACTACCAGCAAGGCAGGATGCAAATCCGAAATCGTAAGTGTGGATGTTTTCGCCGTACCTGTCCGTTATAAAACAGACGATTGCATTGCCGTCAAGTAATGCAGCATTACCTTAATCGCGTTCTATTCTCGTTAACGTCGCGGTACACAACCCCCGGCACTTGCGCCAACGCACCACGAATACTCAGCTAACCGAGCAGACAAGGTGTCATCAGCAGAGAGGGCTGGTGCGGGCCAGCACATTTTGATCGAACGAACTGAAAATAGATGAAGCTTTATTCGAGATTTTAGTAACAAAACAGGCGACATTAAAAAATAGATAATGCTTCTTATTGGCTTAAATTGCTGTGACATTGACATAAAAAGCC
>JBBRUB010000750.1:0-2254 GCA_038248175.1 Cytophagales bacterium
CTGGTCAATTACTTTATTTTCAAAAATCGGGGCGATAAGCAGGAAAAATTTCTGCTCTCCGCTACGTCCAATGGGGTAGGGGTTGTGCTGCCAATCCGATGATTTTAATTTTAACCGGTACGCGGGTGCGGCAGAGGTAAAAGAGATTCATACAGAGAAGACAAAGTACTGCGGTAGCGTGATTCTCAATAGAACTGTCTCTGTTTCCTCTGTAATTACCTTTGCTTCTCCGTATTAAACAGGACATGAAGACCGACGAAGACTTTATCCGCGAAGCCATTGCCCTGGCCCGCGAGGGTATGACTACCGGGCAGGGTGGGCCGTTTGGCTGCGTCATTGTGCGCGATGGCGAGGTGGTGGGCCGGGGCTGTAATCGCGTTACCTCCACCAACGATCCTACTGCCCATGCCGAGGTGGTGGCGATCCGCGATGCCTGCCAGCAACTCGGTACGTTCCAGCTCACGGGCTGTACGCTTTATGCCTCCTGCGAACCCTGTCCCATGTGCCTCGGTGCCATCTACTGGGCGCGTCCCGACCGCATTGTCTATGGCGCGTTCCATACCGACGCTGCCGGGGCGGGTTTTGACGACCAGTTCATTTATGAAGAAATTGACAAACCCCGCGACCAACGACGTATTCCGATGTACAACTGCCTGCGCGACGAAGCCGACGCCGTATTTCACGAATGGACCGCGCTGGACCGCCGAACGCCGTATTGAGTGAAATGCGTTACTTTTGTAAGTAAGATAAAGGTTGTTACCGTACCGGCAGACCAGCATAGATTCGCAGAGTCTGGTTTAGATAATCCCTCTGCGAATCTCCTTTTCGCTTCGCGTATCTCTGCCGGTGCGGCAACAACCCCTAAAAATCAACACTATGCCTGGAATGGAATTCTTCGGGGACGCCGAACGCTCCGAAATCAACGACGTACTCGATACCGGTATCCTCTTTCGCTATAATCACGACGAGCAGCGGAAGGGTATTTTCAAAGCCCGCGAGTTTGAAGCCGAAGTGGCCAAACTCGTTGGAGCCAACTACGCCCACGCCGTATCGAGCGGTTCGACGGCGGCTCTTTGTGCTATGATTGCCGCTGGTGTTGGCGCGGGCGACGAAGTCATTGTGCCTCCGTTTACTTACGTAGCCACCGTTGAGGCCGTACTTATGGCTGGTGCGCTGCCCGTTTTTGCCGACATCGATGAGACGCTCTGCCTGAGTGCCGAGGGTATCCGAAAGGCCATTACGCCCCGCACCAAAGGCGTTTGTCTGGTACACATGTGCGGGCAAATGGCCGATATGGACGGGATTATGGCCGTTATTAATGAGCATAACCTGATACTGGTCGAAGACGCGGGTCAGGCGATGGGCGCAAGCTACAAAGGCGTATCGACGGGGCTGTGGGGGAAAACCGGCGCGTACTCGTTCGACTTTTTCAAGATTGCCACCGCGGGCGAAGGGGGCGTAATGGTAACCAACGACGAACAGGCGTACAGGTATGCCGACTCGTATTCTGATCACGGCCACGACCACATCGGCAGCAACCGGGGTATGGAAAAGCACCCGATTCTGGGCTTCAACTACCGCATCAGTGAACTACATGCGGCTGTCGGGCTGGTGCAGACGCGCCGGGTTCCCGCCATTGTGGAGCGCAACAACGTCCTTAAGAAACGGCTAATGGCTACGCTGAGCGATATTCCCGGCCTGTCGTTTGCGCACCTGCCCGACCCTGACGGAGACTCCGCTACGTTCCTGAACCTGCTGCTGCCCGACACCGACGCGGCCCAACGAACTGTTCAGGAACTGAACGTGGCTGGTGTGGGCGGCTTTAACTACTGGTTCACAAATATGTACCACTTCATCAATCAGTGGGACCATATCAAGCACATGCACACGGCGTCGGCCCTGCCCATCGAGAAATTTGGTGTACCGCAGGATTACAGCAACCTCGACATTCCTCATGCGCAGAACGTAATCGGGCGGCTCATCTCGTTCGGCATCCGCGCCACCTGGGCCGACGAAGAAGCCGATGCGCTGGCCTCCAACATCAGCGATGCCATCACAAAAGCGATCGGCGTAGAAGCGTAATTTGTCCTGCTGACCGGCTGACCGGTCAGCCGGACAAAAACCCTGTGAATCTCTGTGGCCCAAAAGAACTAAATGATAACTCACAAAAACTTCAAAGGCATCGAAAAAACCGTTTATGGACGCGGTAGCTTCGATCAACTGGCCGATATTCTGGCCCCTCACCGAACCGAGA
>JBBRUB010000751.1:0-2253 GCA_038248175.1 Cytophagales bacterium
CTGGATAGTGCCAAGATCGAGGCCCGGCGGTTTGAGTTCGAGCGGTCGGCGGTGAACCTGCCCGGTTTGCTGGCGCAGTCTGCCGCGTTTTTTCAGGCACGAGCCGCGCAAAAAGGGCTTTCGTTCAGCTACGAAGCCAAAACCGACCTGCCCACAATGGTGTTGAGTGACGAAAAACGACTGATTCAGGTCCTCAACAACCTGTTGAGCAACGCCGTGAAATTTACCGAACAGGGCCACGTATCACTCACCGCCAACAGTCAGGCAGTGCGCCCCGGTTTGTTTCGGGTGGTGCTAACCGTGAGTGATACCGGCGTTGGTATTCCCGCTGACCGGCTAACCGATATTTTTCAACCGTTTTATCAGGTTCGCGACGGGCAGCAATTTACCGAAGGCACCGGCTTGGGACTGGCAATTTCTGACAAGTTGGTTTCCCTGCTCGGTGGGCAGTTGGCCGTGAGCAGCACACCCGGCAAAGGTAGTACGTTTACCGTCAGTTTGCCGCTCGCTGCCGCTGCCGCTCGTGCGGTTGTTGCCGAAACCCCGTCGGGAAATCGTCGGATGGTGGGTTATGCCGGGCCGCCGTGCCGGATTCTGGTTGCCGATGATAACACCGATAACCGGCTCGTGGTGGTATCGCTGTTAGAACGGCTGGGTTTTGTTCTTGACGAAGCCCCCGACGGCCAGATTGCCCTTGACCGCGCCCTTCACCACCGCCCCGATCTGATTCTGATGGATTTGGTGATGCCAAACCTGAACGGATTTGAGGCTCTCGAACAACTCCGTAGTGAACCAGAACTGGCTGATGTTAAGGTAATTGCGTTTTCGGCTAATGTATTTGAGCAGAATCAGCAACGATCCTTTAAGGCTGGCTTCGACGATTTTATTGCCAAACCCATTGATGTAGACAGCCTGCTCGAGAAGATCGGGCTGCACTTAGGCTTGGTCTGGCAGTATGCCGATAGAGTTCTTGAAAAGCCCGCCAACGATAACCTGTTATCAAATTTAATTCCTGATTATCAGCCGGATGACAACCAGGAGTCTAACCTGTACTACCCTTCTGCCGGACAATTGGCAACGCTGCTTGACCGGGCCAGGAGAAGCGACATTGGTGGTATTTTGGCCCTGCTCACCGAAATGGAAACCGAAACTCCCACGCTTGCGCCGTTTACGAACCAAATCCGGCAATGGGCCAACGAATTTGATACCCGCCGAATCCGCGAATACCTCACTAAAGTCAGTACGACCGCATGACCGCCGAGACCACCGCAACCATAACCGAGGCAGCCAGTATCCTCGTCGTTGACGACACGCCCCATAACATCAGCATTTTGTTTGACGCGCTCACCCATTATGGCTACCGCGTCTTAGCCGAACGCGACGGCAAAAGTGCATTGGAACAGGTCAGCTATGCCCGGCCCGACCTGATTTTGCTCGACGTAATGATGCCCGGCATGGACGGGTTCGAGACCTGCCGCCGACTGAAACACAACCCCGCCACTGCCGACATTCCGGTTATTTTTATGACCGCTCTCACCGAAACGATTGATAAAGTAAACGGCTTTAACATGGGTGCGGTTGATTATATCACTAAGCCGTTTCAGTTGCCCGAAGTCCTGTCTCGCATTAGAACTCACCTGACAATCAGACAATTACAACGAGAACTAACCAACAACAACCAAGCTCTTGAGCAGCGCGTAGCCGAGCGCACAATAGCGCTCTCTAGCGCCCTGGCCGAGGTTGAGACCCTAAAAAACCAGTTACAGGCCGAGAATACCTACCTCCGCGAAGAAATCAAACTGACCAAAAACTTCGACGAAATCATCACGCAAAGCAAGCCGTTTCAGAAAGTACTGCGGCTGGTAGAGCAGGTAGCCCCAACTAACACAACAGTCTTGATTCTGGGCGAATCCGGCACGGGCAAAGAACTCCTGGCGCGGGCCGTGCATCAGTTGAGTGGCCGAAAAAACCGCCCGTTGGTCAAAATCAACTGCGCGGCCCTGCCCGCCACGCTCATCGAGAGCGAATTATTCGGCCACGAGAAGGGCGCATTTACCGGAGCAACCGGCCAAAAAGCCGGGCGGTTTGAACTGGCCAATGGCGGCTCGATTTTCTTAGACGAAATCGGGGAAATGCCAATTGAACTACAACCCAAACTGTTGCGGGTGTTGCAGGAGGGCGAATTTGAGCGCGTTGGCGGCACCAAAACCCTACGCGTCAAGGTGCGGGTGATTGCGGCCACCAACCGCGACC
>JBBRUB010000752.1:0-2236 GCA_038248175.1 Cytophagales bacterium
AACCGTACCGGACCAAAATCGAGTGTTGTCGGCGTAAAATCACGCTTTAGCTTGTCATTTTTTCGCCGAAATTCTTTCAGGGGCGTAATGATACTGCTGCGGTAATAGTCGGGGATGTCGAAGGTTTTCATTGACTCAATGAGTGAATGAGTGAATGAGTGAATGAGTGAATACAACTCATTGCACGCTCAACTCAATGATGATTAAGATTCAAAACAGAACGCGTGGATAAATGGCTTCGTTCAGGATATATGCCCAGACGACTTCTCAAATACAAGAACTATGATGTGCAGAGCATCACAACAGCCACGCCCGGAACGCCGGACCGCGACGCTCGGCAGAACGCCAACATTGCTACATGGGTGATGCAAACTGCCATGGGCGGCACCCATCTCGTTGTGGCACTCTACCAGCCCGATTATACCATTGAACTCGTTCGGGAAAGCGGTATTCTGAATGTGAACCTGCTCACGACGGAACAAACCGGCCTGATTCGGAAACTGGGGCGGCTATGTGGTAGGGACCGGGACAAGTTCAAAAACCTGCCCCACGCACTGGACGAACGGGGCTGCCCGTATTTGACCGAAGCTATTGGCTACGCGCAGTGCCGGGTGTTGCACACAACCAGTGCGGGCGATCACGATCTGTTCATTTGCGAGGTGCTGAAACAGGTCGTGCTGAACCCCGACAAAACCGTGCTGACGAATAACTTTTTGAAGGAGAAGAAGATTGTGCGGGGGTGATTTTTGTAGTGCCGAAGCTCCAGCTTCGGTAGTAATGAATATATACTGTCTTACTCCCGAAGCCGGAGCTTCGGTACTATATTACTCGTACCGTACCAATCCCTTCAGAATATCATCCAGATACTCGCGGGAGTTGGCCAGCCGGGGTACTTTATGCTGCCCGCCCACTTTGCCGCGCTTCGTCATCCAGGCATAGAAGGTACCGCCCGGCACGACGTGGATGTGGGGGCGTTTGAGTACGTAGTCATTGAACCGCTTGGCGTCGTAATCGGAGTTGATCTGCCGCAGTGTTTCGTCCAGAACCTGATTGAATACCTGCTGATTATCAGGTTCCTGTTTGAACTCGATTACCCATTCGTGACAACCGTTTTGGCCGCTGCTCATATAGACAGGGCCAGCCGTGTAGTCGGCAATAACGGCTCTGGTGGCGGCACAGGCATAGGTAATGGCTGCTTCAGCGTTCTCGATAATCACCTCTTCGCCAAAGGCGTTGATGAAGTGTTTGGTTCGTCCGCTGACCTTTAGCCGGTGCGGATAGAGCGACGTAAACCGTACGGTATCGCCTACTTTGTACCGCCACAGCCCGCCGTTGGTCGAGACAACAAGCGCGTAATTTTTGTCGAGTTCAACCTCTTCGATGGTTAACGCTTTAGGAAAAGGTTGATCGGCTTCGGTAATAGGGACAAACTCGTAGAAAATGCCATAATCCAGCATGAGCAGCATTTCGCCCACGCGGCTCAGGTCATCCTGAATGGCAAAGAACCCCTCCGACGCGTTGTAAACCTCCTGAAAGTGAACGGCTTTTTCAGGAAACACCTGCTGGGAAAATAAGTCGCGGTACGGCTGAAAATTAACGGCCCCGTGTGCCAGCAGTTCAAAATTGGGCCACACCTCCAGAATGTTCGACTTGCCAGTCAGGGCCAGAATCTTGTCGATCAGCACCAGCCCCCAGGTTGGTGCGCCGAGCATACTCGTCACGTTTTCCTGCGCCGTTATGGTGGCCATGCGTTCGAGTTTAGCCTCCCAGTCGTCCATCAGAGCTACGTCGAGCGAGGGCGTTCTGATAAACTGTGCCCAGGTCGGCAGGTTCTTCATCACCACCGCCGAGACGTCGCCAGCCGCGCTGTTGGTACCATACGGGTTAGGATGCAGGCTACCGCCAATTGACAGGCCTTTGCCGTTAAATGTCTGGCTTTCAGGGTTATTGTTGATGTACATAGCCATCATGTCCTTACCTCCCTTGAAGTGCATTTCATCGAGCGACTCGGGCGTAACGGGGATGAACTTGCTGCGGGCATTGGTGGTACCGCTCGATTTAGAAAACCAGCGTACCGGCGAAGGCCACAGCACCTTTTGTTCGCCCTTCATGATCCGTTCAATGTATGGAAACAGCGTTTCGTAGTCCGACACCGGAACCTGCTGCTGATAGTCTGCAACCGTCCGAATGGATTTGTAGTCGTATTTGCGCCCCCATTCCGTGTTTCGCCCCGCCC
>JBBRUB010000753.1:0-2211 GCA_038248175.1 Cytophagales bacterium
CTGCTGGTCAACTCCATCAGTTTACAGGAGGCTAAAGCGTCCTCGGCCATTGAGAATATATTCACCACGGATGACGAACTATACCGGGCTTTTAGCCAGCAACCGGGTGAACTCACCAGCGAACCGACCAAAGAAGTACTTCGGTATCGGGAAGCCTTGTGGAAAGGATTCCATTATTTACAGCAACAGGCCGGTTTTAGTCTGGCTTATTTCGTGCAGGTATTCCAGGAGATCAAGCAGACACAGGAGGGCGTACGACCGGGTTTTTCATCGGTCTATATACGGCAGGGCGGTAGCGGCCCTAACGCGGGTAAGCCCGTATATACCCCACCCAGGGGGCAGGGCATTCTGGAAGCCAAGCTGAGCAATCTGGTCGATTTCCTAAATGACGACCGGGCTTATCCGCTCGATCCGCTCCTGAAAATGGCCATCGGTCACTACCAGTTTGAAGCCATCCATCCCTTCCGGGATGGTAACGGACGCACGGGACGGGTAGCCAACATCCATATACTGACCCAGAAAGGGTTGCTGGATTATCCTATCCTGTACCTGAGCCGCTACATTGTCGAACACAAGGAGGAGTATTATAGCGCCTTGGCGGGGGTATCCCAACGGGGGGACTGGTCAGGGTGGCTGAGCTACATGCTGAGTGCCGTGACCCAAACTGCGCAATTAACGTACGAGAAAATCAACCGAATCGTGGAGGCCCGCGATACCATTCTGGATGTTATTGCTACCCAAACGACCGTTCGGCGGCCTGACCAATTAACTCAGAAAATTTTCTTTCAGCCCGTCACCCGCGTTCGCCACCTGACAGAAGACCGCACTTACGCCGAGAATACGGCCCGCGATTATCTGAACCGCCTGGCCGAACTGGACATTCTGGAGCGAACTGTAGTGGGGGGGAATCACTACTATCTGAATCGGGAGTTGTACAGTATTCTGGCCGGGTGAGATAGTCCCTTTTTGATAAAGGTTACCTCACTACGAAGGCATTGCCGTTTCGCCGGAAGACAACCTGATTTGCCGGAAGTACGGGTACGGTAATAAAGTCTATATTTAACGAGGATTATGAGATTTAGAACTGCTTTCGGGATTTTGACCAAAATTCAACCAACTTCAACCAATATGATGACTCTTCAACTCCTGCTTGCCGATGACGACGACGACGATTGCCTCTTTTTTAAACAGGCGCTGGCCGAGTTGTCCATAGCCACGCACCTGACGATCGTCGAGGATGGGGAAGACCTTATGCACCGGCTCACAACCAACACCGGCCCACTGCCTGATGCCCTGTTTCTCGACCTGAATATGCCCCGCAAAGGAGGCTACGAATGTCTGGAAGAGATAAAAGCCGACCAACGGCTCCGGCAGATTCCCGTCATCATCCTCTCGACCTCCTTTGAGAAAGAGATGGCCGACCGGCTTTACAAAAAAGGAGCCACGAGCTGTATCCTCAAACCGGCTGATTTTTCGCAACTCAAGCAGCTCATTCAGCAGACGCTTTCGTCATTAACCCCTGCGAATGTTAAACAGTCGGTAGCATAGGCCGTTGTTCATAGGGGGTAACCTAACCCTGATTTCACCATGAAAGCAGACGAGAAAATCCTGTCCAAAAACCTGTTTCCCGTTGTGGGGGTTGGCGCATCAGCAGGTGGGCTGGAAGCGTTTCGGAAATTGCTCCAGGCCATTCCCGAAAAATCAGGTATGGCGTATGTGCTGGTGCAGCACCTGGCCCCCACCCACGAAAGCCTGCTGCCCGAACTGCTGCAAAAAGTTACGGCTATTCCGGTGCTGGAAATACAGGACGACGTTAAAATAGAGCCTGACCATATTTACGTCTTGCCCAGCAATAAAATGCTGGTGGCCAACGATGGCGTGTTGCAGTTAAGCCCGCGCAGCACCGACAAAAAGGGACTCCATCTTCCCATTGACCTTTTTTTTACCTCACTGGCCGAAATTCATCAAAGCCATGCCATTGGTGTGGTCCTGTCCGGCACGGCCAGTGATGGCACCCAGGGTTTAAAAGCCATAAAAGATAGTGGTGGTATGACCTTTGCCCAGGATGAGGCCTCTGCCGCCCACGATGGAATGCCCAAAAGTGCGGCACAGGCGGGGGTGGTTGACTTTGTGTTGCCGCCCGAAGAAATACCCAAAAAACTGGCCGAGGTCACCCGCATTCTGAATGAAAACGGCGAGGACGATCCCACC
>JBBRUB010000754.1:0-2209 GCA_038248175.1 Cytophagales bacterium
CTTCGCCGTACCCATGATTATCCCCGTCATCGTGGGCGTATTGATGGCCAAACCGCAACCCTGGGGCGCATTGGTTACGCTGTTTGGCGGCATCACGCTGGGCTTTCTCCTGCATGTCTTCTTCGTAAAAAACGACTATTTCAATCTGGCCGGTCCCACTGTTATTGAAGAAGTACGATGGGCAATCGCCACGTTGATAGAAATCACTTTTTGCGTTGGCGTATTTATTCTTTCGGGCTATTTCAAATCAAAAGACCGGGCTTATAACGACCGGGTAGCGGCCTTCTTTCACAAACTCACCATTCCGTTTGTCCCTATCGAGGAAAGCAAAAACGACGATGCGTTTGCCGACGCGATCAAACTCATGTATGGCATTGCTTTTGGGCTTACGGGGCTAATGTTCGTCATCATGGGATTTCCGTCGCGGGCAATGTTAAGCGGGCAACTCGCGCTGATAGCCGGTCTGTTATGCCTGGCTCTGTCGGGTTATCTGTGGTATAAAGCGCGAAAAGCGGCTGCCCTTGTTGACCCCACATTGACGACGAAAACAACTTTATCCGAACATTAATACAATACACCCTGAATATGACGAATTACCTCGAAAACAGAATTTGCTTCATCACCGGAGCATCGGGCGGCATTGGCAAAGCCACGGCCATCCAACTGCTCGACAATGGCGCAAAAGTCTTTGACTTTAGTCGTACCCGACAACTCACGGATGAGGTGCAACATGAAAACCTGCGCTCGTTCAAAGGCGACGTGAGCGTAGAAGCCGACGTACAGGCCGGTTTTGCCGCCTGCGTCGGGGCCTTCGGAACCATCGACGTGCTGCTCAACAACGCGGGTATGGGCGTTCTCACGACCGACCTCTCTATGACAGAGCTGGAGGTTTACGAACAGATGGTGAACGTAAATATGCGGGGCGTATTCCTGTGCAACCGCGAGGCCCTGAAGGTGATGAAACCGAAGAAAAAGGGCCATATCATCACCCTGATTTCGATGGCCGGTCAGCGCACCAACCCCAACGCACCGGTCTATGCGGCCTCGAAGTTTGGCGCGCGGGGTCTGAGCAGCGGCCTGGCCGATCAGGTTATCAAAGAGGGCATTAAAGTAACCGACGTGAATCCCGGCCCGACCGACAGCGACTACTGGGGCGACCGGAAAGTACCCCGCGAAAAATTTCTGAAAGTAGAGGATGTGGCCAACGTGATCACCTTCGTGCTTAACCAACCGGATTACGTGGTGATCCGTGAAATCAATTTCGATAATATGAATTTTTTAGCCGGATGATAACGAACCTACACCACAACGGAATGCCCGCCAATGGCCATGCTGCGGCTTCCTCGCCTTTCCCTATTCCTGTTGCCGAGATGCGGGAGCGCTATTTGCAGCTCTACACCGGCGCGGTCAACGATGTGCTGCGGTTTAACTACAACATGCACGCCACCAGCTTACCCCCCGAATTTGCGCCCCTGCGTGAGTCGATGAAAATGGTCGGGCTGGCATTTACCGTGAAAGGTGGCCCCGACATTACCACCGACGGCGAGTTTGAAATGCGGGCCGAAATGCTCGAAGCGCTCCAGGACAACTCGGTGGTTATGTGGGATTGTACGGGCGACTCGGTCACCTCGCAATGGGGTGAGGTGATGACGATGGCGGCAAAGAGAGTAGGCTGCCAGGGGGCAGTGGTCAACGGTATCCGCGACACGCAGGCCATTCTGGAACTGGATTTTCCGGTCTTCCATAAATACAAAGCCAACACCGGGATGCTCGGCCGTTTCCGCATGTATCACTACCAAAAGCCTATCCTGATGGGCGAGGTGACGGTGAAACCTGGCGACTGGGTATTCGGCGATATCGACGGGGTGATTTCCATTCCGCAAGCCATTGCCTACGACGTGCTACTGGCGGCCGAAAAAATTATGCACAAAGAAGACGAAATCCGGGAGATGGTCGAAAGCGGCATGAAACCGACCGACGTGGTTAAAAACGGCGGCTATTTCTAACGGTTGTCAGGCAGGCAAGCCGAGATACAACGCCACGTTGTCCAACACGTACTGCAAGACATTGGGTTGACAGGGGCCGATGTATTTGATAAACCGGCGTTGGTCGAAGGTGCTGATTTGCCGCGTTTTGATAAGCGAGTCGCTGACTAATCTGTTGCCTGCTGTCTTTGAAAGAAGCACATCCAATAAGGTGGATTTAGTCA
>JBBRUB010000755.1:0-2202 GCA_038248175.1 Cytophagales bacterium
GGGCGTCTGGATATTATCCGTATTGGGCCCGGTAAACATATTGGCAGTAGTGGCAATTACCTGATCCTGCGCCTTCAGAATAGTTGCGTTGCTTCCACCAATGGACGGATCACCATACGAAGCACGCGCCACCATCCAGGGTACGTTACGACCAAAGTCCTGACGACTCTGGGAAATGACAATCTGCAATTGCTGCACGTAAAAAGACTGTTGTGAGCCAATCAGGTTGTCAGCTTCGCCCTGATGCCATAGTACCGCCCGTACTCCCAGCATATTGGCATAAAACTGCAACGCAATCTTAAGATTGACGTAGGGTTGCCGGGGTGGGTACGGATCGCCATTATACACGCCAAATGCCGTGCCGCCTTCGGGTGCACTCTGAGCCCAGTTCTGTACCGCTGTACCCGTAAAGGCAGCGTTGAAGAACATGACCGGTACGTTCAGCCGTTTCACCAGCAGATCGCCTAACTGCCCCCAGCACCAGCTGCCCTCCCCGCGGGGTGCTACGTAGAAGCCAGGCGTATTGTCGAGTCGTGAAAAGACCGGGGTAGGCGGATCATTTGGGAAACCATTATTGGGATACTGATAGTTGACGCAGTTCACCCGGTCGTTTTGTGGGTTTGGCGCGTCCTGATGTACGCCCTGTGCGTTGCTCTGCCCGGCAATGACAAATACCTCACCAATGCCCACTCGTTCTACCGTAGTTTCGGCTCCTACGGGCTGATTACCATTCATGCCGCGTACTTTCAGATCGTACCATCCGCCCTGCCCGGTCAGATCACCGGCGAACGTTCCTCCAGCTGTGTTGTTCTGAATGGTTTGCCAATCGGTGGTCGTTCCCTGGCCGTCTCGGGCAATGAGCCGGGCTTCTACCCGGGTTAGTGGCGCAGTGTAATAGCCTGTGATACGGATAGTAGCCTGATTGGCGGTGTTGCGCTGAACAACGGCCCGGGTTGTTGGAAATGAAACCTGAACCTGAGCCAGTGTTCGTAACGGCTGGAGCGAAAATAGAGTTAGCGCAAAAAGAATGAATACGTTTTTCATATTGAGTCATGTATGGCTGGCCTACTCGTTCCTGCCAAAGGCAATATTGTACACGTCAGCTAACGTCGATCGTTTCGGTCAGATTCTGCCAGATCATATCTTTCAGAACGTCCAGCCCAGTCTGAGTCACCGATGAAATAAATGTGACCGGGACTTTCTTAGGTAAATTTGCCTTCAGATCGGCTAACCCGGTTTCATCCAGTAAATCCATTTTTGTAATGGCCAACAATCGCTTCTTGTCCATCAGCTCGGGATTGTACGCCCGGAGTTCATTCAGCAGTGTATTATACTCTTGCTTTACATCGTCGCTGGTAGCAGCTACCAGAAACAGCAAAATAGAATTACGCTCGATGTGACGCAGAAACCGCAGCCCCAGACCTTTTCCCTGCGATGCTCCTTCTATAATGCCCGGAATGTCAGCCATTACAAACGATTTATAGTCGCGGTATGCAACGACCCCCAGATTGGGTACAAGGGTTGTAAACGGATAATCGGCAATTTCGGGCCGGGCCGCCGACAGTACAGACAGGAGCGTTGACTTACCAGCATTTGGGAAGCCCACCAACCCTACGTCGGCCAGGAGTTTGAGTTCCAGCACCACCCAGGCTTCCTGGCCTGATTCGCCGGGCTGGGCGTATTGCGGAGCCTGAAGTGTAGATGTCTTAAAATGAGCATTGCCCAAACCACCGCGCCCACCCGGAAACAGAATTACCTCCTGCCCTTCTTCGGTTATTTCGGCTATTTTTTCGCTTGTATCAGGGTCGCGCACAATAGTACCAAGGGGTACGTCGAGTATAACATCTTCCCCCTGCTGTCCGCTTCGTCGTCCGCCATCGCCCCCGGTTCCGTCTTCGGCTTTTACGTGCTTTCTGTATTTGAGGTGGAGCAGTGTCCAGAGTTGGGAGTTCCCGCGCAGAACGATGTGCCCCCCCCGCCCACCATCGCCCCCATCGGGCCCACCTTTGGGAACGTGCTTTTCTCGCCGAAAATGTCTGGAGCCGGCACCGCCCGCTCCTGATCGGCAGTTAATCTTGACGTAGTCAATAAAGTTAGATGAAGCCATAATACTATATCCTTCGGCACTACGTAGTACGGGTGTTGTTTCCGTTACGCTTCCTTCGTGGCAACCGCTTCTATCTGTTGACAGATGGTCTTGAA
>JBBRUB010000756.1:0-2186 GCA_038248175.1 Cytophagales bacterium
CCACTGTAGATCGGACAGAGCTGTATCAACTGTAACGAGGGTGGAAACCCGCCCTAAGCGTCCGCAGTACACTTGCTGACGCGTAGGGCGGGTTTCCCCCCGCAATACTTACTTCAGCGACGCCAGTTTATCCAGATCCATGTCATTGAGAGCAGCTTTAATTTTGTCTATCGACACACCCTGGCCTTTGGCCGACACCACGAACCGTTTGCTGATCAGTACGTTTACCTCGCCTGACTTGTCAGCGTTATCATACTTTTCGTAGGCTTTGTTATCGCCCATTTTGGTGGTCTTCTCATAGCCGTTATCTGACTCTTTATCTACCTCCATCATCGACCAGGCAGCCAGGCCCATCATCATGGGTGAGCCACCCCCGTCAATGATCGTCAACTCGATGGTTTCGCTCTGATCGTCATTGGCGTAGTCGCCTTTTGCGGTTGAGTAGGTGAATCCAGCCGTTCCGTTCTTCTCACCTGAGGCTTCTTTGCGGGGCAGACCGTCGGCATCGGCGGGGAGCAGTTCTTTCAGCGATCGAAAATCGACGGTTTCAACAGGGCCGTTTTTTTCCATTTCTTCGGCCTGGGCGGCCATTTCGCGCATAGCACTGGCAGCCCCGGTCATGGAGACGGACTCTTCATTTTTTTCTTCTTTTTCTTTACTCCCGCAGGCGGTCAGCAGTGTTGTCAGGGCAAGAGCGGTCAGGTACAAAAGTGGTTTCGTAAACATTGGATTGTGGTTTGGAGTATTGAAACACGTAACTATCAGCAATATACAACCTTATGGGTTCCACTATTCCAACTTTTGAGCAAGCGTACCGTTCTGCAAGGTCAAGGCACAAAAAAAGGACCTTATGGTCCTTTTTTTGTCGGAATTAAACTCTATCGGACCCTTTTCACCTCGTCTGTATCATCTTCGATTAGCGGGGGTAGTGCGGCCAGGTTCTGATAGCTCCGGTACACAAGAAAAACACCCAGCAGCACCGCCGGTATGCTTAATATCTGCCCCATGTTCAGGGCAAGATTATTCTCGAAAGCAACCTGATTTTCTTTCAGGTATTCGTATAAAAACCGCAGGCCGAAGGTACAGATCAGCCAGAAGCCGAGCGAACTACCGCGTGGCATCTGGCTTTTATAGCGATTCCAGAACCAGTACAGAATAAAAAACAACACCAGATACGACAGCGACTCGTATAACTGCGCCGGATGACGCGGAATTTTGGCGTACTCGGCATTGCGCATGAATACAAACGCCCAGGGTACGTCGGTAGGGCGACCCACGATTTCGGAGTTCATCAGGTTGCCCAGCCGGATGCAGAATCCACCGAAGGCAACGGGAATGGCAATACGATCCGTGACCCACAAAAACGTTTGCCCCGTTGCCCGGCTTGACTTCCGGCGAGAATACAGCCATAAACCCAGCAAAATACCAACTAACGCGCCATGACTGGCCAGTCCCGAATACGGCGGAATAATAACTTCGAGCGGATTCTTGAACAATACCGATGGCTCGTAGAAGAGAAAATGGCCGATCCGGGCACCCAGAATGGTGGACACAACCATATAAATCAGCAACGAATCAGTATCGGAAACGGGCATTTTCTCGACTTTAAAAATGTGGGTCATAATCTGAACGCCAATTAGAAAACCCAGCGCGAACAGCAGCCCATACCAGCGAACGGAGAACGAACCGACGTGGAAAATCTCGGAATCAACGTCCCAGATAATATATTGAAGCATAAATAATGGAAGAATAAAGCCAGTTAATTACCCGGCCCGACGAACAAAGATACAGTTTGCCGGAAAGTTTTTGACCGTTTCAGTGTTTATCCATCCATGACAAAGACCCTGTTGATTGGATTCGTGCGAATATACCAGGCCGTCCTGTCGCCGTACCTGCCAAATGCCTGCCGTTACACGCCTACCTGCTCGCAGTATATGATTGAGGCCGTTGGTAAACACGGAGCTGCGCGGGGTGGGTGGCTGGGTCTCAAACGCATATCACGCTGTCATCCCTGGGGCGGTCATGGCTACGACCCAGTCCCGTAGTCTGTCTATCTTTGCCCCATGATTACGTTTTATCCCGGTCCTTCCAAGGTCTATCCGTCGGTGGCCAACTATGCTGCCGAAGCAGTGCAGTCTGGCGTGGTGAGTTTGAATCACCGAAGCGCAGATTTTATGGACATTATC
>JBBRUB010000757.1:0-2172 GCA_038248175.1 Cytophagales bacterium
GCCATGCCCGAAGGCCTGGAGCAGGCTATTTCGGTTCCCGACATGAGCGACTTACTGGCTTATATCAGGAAGAAATAGGTCCCGGCAAGATATGGGTACACTGCCGGAATCAACGGGTTGCGCTTCAGCATCAGCGCACTAATGAGCGCAACGAGCAGGCCAACCAGTAGCTAAAGCTGGATTTCGAGCCTAATGTTGACCTCATGCACGGCAAAAGCAATAGCTGTCGGCTTAATTCATCGCCCAGTTCAAACTCAAGGTAGTACTGGAAGTTCTCAAAGAAAAGGAGACCCTGGCCGTGATCAGCAAACGGTATGGACTGGATCCGAACCAAATTAGCGACCGGAAGAAGCAATTCTTAGAGAGTGCTACGGCAGTATTCGAAACGGGTAGCAAGCTAATCAAAGTGAGTCAAGAGCCGGACACCGCTCTGTTTTACGATTAAATGAGTGCAATCACGAGGGCTGCCACGAACTTTTTCCGGCCCAGATTAGCGACAATTGGGGCTTTTTGAAGGAGGTTTATAATTTCGTCGATGAAGTTCTGCTTCATGGGAGAAGTGAGAGGTTTGGAGTTAGGGAACTACAAACCTCTCACTTCTCCCATTTTCAAGCCAATTTTAGCAGGGTAGAGTAAATCGGGCGGCAACTGCTTTTCCATAGCCTCATACGTATTATGAAGGGCGTAGTTAACCTGGCCTTATTCCAGTTGTCGGCTCTCTTTTTTCAATACCCCAACCGTGCTGAAATCTCAGTGGCTGCTTTTTGCAGGGCTGCAATTATCTCCTGCTCCTTTGATACCGAGCAGCGGAATTCGGGCAGGAAAACGCTTAGGCCAGCCACAACGCCACCGCTGGCCCGAACGGGAACGGCAAACCCTTTTACGTGCCGGTCTTTGTGGTCAGTAAAGACGATACCTTCCCGCTGAATGCTCTCCAACTGCGTTTTCAGGGCTTCGGGCGTGGTAGTTTCCGGCCACAAAGCCTCCGTCGGCAATCCGTTCAGGTCAATGAATTTTTTTAACTCGCCCGGACTTAGATACGCGATTAAAAGCCGCCCGCTGGCCGTGTCATATACGTTCCGTTCCGAGTGAACCTGCACCTGAATATCGTGCCGGGAATTGACCACGTTCAGCGTATAGCGTTTGTTGTTGCGCAACACGCCCAGAATGCAGGACTCGCCCAGCAGGGCCGTAAGCCGTTCCATCACGTCCTGCGACGCGCTGATAAGTTCCTGCCCGTAGGCACTCTGGTTGGTTAGCTGGAAGGCGGCTGGCCCAAGTCGATACCCCTTTTTGGTGCCAACATGCTCCAGATAGCCTTTGTGAACCAGTGTTTTAATGATGTTTGCCACCGTTGACTGATTCAACTGCACGCTCTGGGCTATCTCTGTCAGTGTGAGCGCGTGTCTCCGGCGTTCGGCTATCAGTTCTATGATGTCGAACCCCCGAATTATAACCTGTACCATATATGTAGTTCAGCCTTTGTTTTTTCACTCCACCAATATGAGAGTAAAGGTAGCCGTGTAGGAGCTAACTATCACGATGATGGAGTAAAAGGTGTATTTGGGAATTAAACGAAAAAACTTTCTTTAAGATAAAACCCTGTTATAAAGTAAGTTAAAAAATAAAAAAACAGTTTATTGCAATTTTTTTTGCCATTTATTATAGTTTCCAGTAATATTGTATTGTAGTAGTATTAAACATCATTGTTGTAGTGAAATTATGGAGAAGATATACTCAGTATCTAAATGGGGGATGGTTTGGGCACTGATGCTGCTCATTCCGGTCGTGTCGCTGGCGCAGGTCGTCAGTGGAAAAGTAACCGACGAAACCGGCGGGGGACTGCCGGGGGTAAGCGTCGTGCTGAAAGGCACCAACACCGGCACCACTACCGATGCCGACGGGCAGTACAAACTCTCGGCTGTACCCGCGAACACACTCGTTTTCTCGTTCGTCGGCTACGACACCAAAGAAATTGTCGTGGGCAATCAGACCAGCATCAACACGGTGCTGGCACCCGACAATACGGTGCTTAACGAAGTGGTTGTGGTCGGCTACGGCACGCAGCAACGCAAAGACCTGACGGGTTCGATTGCGTCGGCTGATTTGGTGGCGTTCAAAGAATCGCCCAACGTGAGCATTCTACAGTCGCTGAAGGGCGCCTTACCGGGC
>JBBRUB010000758.1:0-2159 GCA_038248175.1 Cytophagales bacterium
CGTCAATACGCTGTATAATGGGTTGCTGAATCACCCGCGTATCAACGAAGTGGACTGGAGCCATCTGAAAGTGACATCGGCGGGCGGTATGGCCCTGCAAACTGCCGTTGCCGAACGCTGGACCAAACTGACCGGCAATACGCCCTGCGAAGGCTATGGCCTGACCGAAACCTCGCCCGTGCTGTCGTCTAATCCCCTTGGTAGTGGCATACGGGTAGGTACTATTGGCGTTCCCTGGCCAAGCACGGAGATGAAGATTATCAACGACGACGGTACCGATGCAGCCCTTGGCGAACCGGGTGAAATTGTGGCGCGGGGTCCGCAGGTCTTTGGTGGCTACTACAATCGTCCTGAAGAAACGGCCAAAACCATGCTCGGCGATTGGTTTAAGACCGGCGATGTGGGTGTAATGAACGAAGACGGGTTCTTCAAAATTGTTGACCGTAAGAAGGACATGATTCTGGTGTCGGGCTTCAACGTTTATCCAAACGAAATTGAAGACGTAGTAGCGCAGTGTCCGGGCGTGATGGAGGTGGCTTGTATCGGCGTACCGAATGAAAAATCGACCGAAATGGTCAAGATCTTCGTCGTCAAGAAAGACCCGACCCTGACTGCTGAGCGTATTCTGGCTTACTGTCGTGAAAACCTTACGGGTTACAAAGTACCGAAAATGATTGAGTTCCGGGATGAACTGCCGAAATCAAACGTCGGTAAAATCCTGCGTCGGCCCCTGCGCGATGAGGAGATGGAGAAGCTCAAAAAATAGGCGCTTTTTCAAACGTTCAAGGTTCCCTGTTCAGGATTGCGTTAGCCGGTACCCCGAAACGCAACCCTGAACAGGGAACCTTGAACGTTTGAAAAAGAAGAGTTAAGCCAGTCCGGTCATTCCATTGAGTTGCTGCTGAAACCCTCTGACGTGTTTAATGAACCAACTGGCTTTCCGGCGCGACACCTCAACGCGGTGGCCATTCATCAGGCTGACACTTAGATGATTGTCGTCAGTTTCGAGGTTTCCGTCGTGAATCTCCTCTAAGTACAGCAGGTTGATGATATTCTTCTTGTGCGGACGTACAAATACCTTCGGTGAGAGCCGGGCCTCCATTTTCTTTAACGTCAGCGACACTATCAGGCGGCTTCCATCGGCAAAATGAAACAGAGTATAGTTGCCTTCACCCTCCAGCCGAACGATGCGGTGCATGGGCATTTTCTTGCGGCATCCCCAGAACGGGAGCGTCAGATCGGGCATATCGAACTGACCGGCAATTTCTTCGACGCCAGCTTTGCTAAGCGGCTTGGCCAACATGGCTGCTTTCATGGTATTATCATTAAGATGGTGTGAATAAGACAGGCAGTTGCAACACTGGCTTTTGGCCAATTCTGCTTCTGCCCAACAGCAAGTTTACCAAAAAATTAGTAGTAACCCGTTTACTGTGAATAAAAACTTTTCTCTCAGGTTACATCACTCTTCACTCGCTTGCTAACAGAATTGCCCTGCGAACTTATCGAGAGCTTTTTCGCCTTCTTTTTCAAAGACGAAACGTATAGATATGGCAACATTGCTTGATCTGGTAGGAAACACTCCGCTGGTAGAATTGAACCGTCTCAATCGAACAACCAGTATCCGGGTGCTGGGTAAACTGGAAGGCAACAACCCCGGCGGCAGCGTAAAAGACCGGGCAGCAGTTAGTATGATTCAGGGCGCGCTGGAACGGGGCGAACTCAAACCCGGCACCAAACTTATTGAAGCCACCAGTGGTAACACGGGTATTGCCCTCGCCATGATAGCCCGGCTGTACGATATCGAGATTGAACTGGCCATGCCCGAAAATTCGACCCGCGAACGGGTGCTGACGATGGAAGCCTTCGGGGCCAAAGTTACCCTGACCGCAAGTATCGAAGCTGCCCGCGACTATGCCGACGCGCAGGTGCAGCAGGGCGGCTATTTCATGCTCAACCAGTTTGCCAACCCCGACAATTACCTGGCCCACTACCGCACCACCGCCCCCGAAATCTGGCGCGATACCAACGGGCAGGTGACGCACTTTGTGTCGTCGATGGGTACTACCGGCACCATCATGGGTACGTCGCGCTACCTCAAAGAGCAAAACCCCGCCGTGCAGATTGTAGGTTGTCAGCCTACCGACGGCTCGTCTATCCCC
>JBBRUB010000759.1:0-2153 GCA_038248175.1 Cytophagales bacterium
GGGCAACGGATAGGGCCGCTGAGCGAGGAGTTCGTATCTTCGATAGAAACCGACCTCAATCACCGACCCCGAAAAGCATTAGGCTTCCTATCCCCTTTTCAATACGCTGAAAAACAGCAAATTGCATTTCAAACCTGAATCTGCGTTGTACTCAATAGGTGTAACTCATTGTTTACGCAACGTCAATTAACAGTCATGCTACCCCCGGTTCTTTTTCCGCAGGGCGTCGTAGCGTAACAGGCCTTCGAGGTAGTAGTAATCGGCGTAAATGAGGGGCGTATCCACTTCGCTCTTCAGCGATTTGGCTCCTACGCTGTGTTTCAGGATGAAATTGTTGTTTTCGCCCAGCCTGGCCCGGTATTCAGGACCGGACAGGCTTTGCAGCATCTGCACCGCCGACTGATAATACGTCTTCGCCGACGGGCCGCCAAACTGACTCAACTCCAGCAATGCCGATGCCGCAATCGCTCCCGCCGAGGCATCGCGCTCTTCGTTCGGGATGTTGGGCGCATTATAATCCCAGTACGGAATCTTGTCGGCGGGCAGGTTGGGGTTGTTGAGGATAAAATCGGCGATGTGCCGGGCCTGGTCGAGGTATTTTTTGTCTTTCGTTTCTCGGTACATGACCGTGTAGCCGTATAACGCCCACGCCTGCCCCCGCGACCAGGCCGACTCGTCGCCGTAGCCCTGATGGTTCAGCTTGGCCAGTACCTTGCCGCCGGGCGCGTAGCAGATGACGTGGTAGCTGCTGTGGTCGGGATGGAAATGGTTTTTTATCGTACTGTCGGCGTGCGAAATGGCTACGTTGTACAGCGATTTGTCGCCCGATTCTTTGGCCGCCCAGAACAGAAATTCCAGGTTCATCATGTTGTCGATGATAACCGGATAGTCGTACTTATCCCGAAACTTATTCCAGGATTTAATGACGCCGTAGTCGGGATTGAAGCGCGTGGCCAGCGATTTGGCACCGGTGAGCATGACGGGTTTATACGCCGGATTTCTGGTAAGTCGGTAGCCATTGCCGAAGGGACAGTAGAGCATGAAGCCGAGGTCGTGCGTGCCGGTATTGGTTTGCTCCTTAGCCACGGCCATTGTCCAGCGGTGGGCGGCCTCGCGCATGGCGGGCTGTTTGGTACGTTCGTAAATATACCAGAGCGATCCGCCAAAGAAGCCGCTGCACCACCAGCTTGATTTCATAGTGCGCAAACTACCGTCGGGGTTGGTGGACTGCGGGAATTTGGTGGTGTCGGGGTTGGCCGCCATCATCCGTTCGTACTGCTGGGCGGCAAAGGCAAATTCTTTATCGACGTCGATGGGTTGGGTGGTGGTTTTCTGGGCAAAGGCCGGGCCGGTCAGCAGACAGGCAATCAGGAGTAGGTAGCGATTCATGACTGGTAGTTTATTTCAGGTCAGCAATGGCTGTCATATCCATGTCAGCATAGTCTTTGTTTTCGCCCGCCATGCCCCAGATGAATGAGTAGCTGGCCGTGCCGCAACCCGCGTGAATGGACCAGGGGGGCGACAAAACGGCTTCGTGATTGGCCACAACGAGGTGACGCGTTTCCTGCGGCTGACCCATAAAATGCATGACGCGCTGGGCGGGGTCGAGGTCGAAATAGAAGTAGGCTTCCATCCGGCGGTCGTGGTGGTGGGCAGGCATAGTGTTCCAGACGTTACCCGGTTTCAGAATTGTCAGGCCCATCACCAGCTGGCAGCTTTGCAGTCCGTCGTTGTGGATATACCGGTAAATAACCCGCTCGTTGGCCGTATCTGCTGACCCCATTGCCGCCGAAAATACCTCGTCCGACGTGGCCCGCTGTGTGGGGTAGGTGGCGTGGGCCGGAGCCGAGAGTAAGTAATACCGGGCTGGCTGGCTGGAATCGTTGCTGTTGAACGATACGCTGCGGCTACCGCGCCCTACATATAAGCCATCTAATTTATTAAGGTCAAACGTCTGACCATCTACCGTAACGCTGCCGTTGCCGCCCACGTTGATGATGCCCAGTTCGCGCCGTTCGAGGAAAGGGTGGCCTGCCGCGCTGGCCGGTTCGGTCTGGTCGGGCAGTTTGATCGCCCCGCCGTTCGGCACAACGCCGCCAATCACGAACCGCTCGTTATGGGAATAATTGAGGTTGATCTCACCATCCGCGAAC
>JBBRUB010000760.1:0-2106 GCA_038248175.1 Cytophagales bacterium
TCCACGCCAAGCGTATCGGCTGTCCGATTGGAGCTGAAGATGATCTGCCGGGTGCGGCCTACAAAATGCGGGTACAGATCGTCATAGAGATCGTTGGTCAGTTGCTGATACGAGCCACGTCCTATATTATATAGGTACAGATCGTTCTGGCCGTTCTTGTCGGCACTCAGCACCAGCGTGGCCCCGTCGTCGGCAGCGTCCATCCAGACCACTTCTTCCAGTCCGTTTACCCGACGCCGAAACTCCTGCTTTGGTTTTTTTTCAAAGTTTGTGAATTTATACAGGTTAGTGCCGCCCAGCTCATCGGTCAGAATGAGCAGGGCGTTTCCTTTTTGCCAGGCCACCAACGGCGTGCTGGTGCGACTCGATAGCCCATCGAGCCGGTAGCCACCTGACAGAACCGTTGTTTTCTTTCGACTGGCTGTATTGATAACCTCTACGGTAAATTTACCGTCGCGCAAAATCGAGTAAGCAATAAACTGATTATCAGGACTTAGCTTCAAACTAACCAGCGATGATTTCTCGTTGTCGGTGCTGACTTTCTTTTGAAAATCGTCGGAGGTCGTCTTGTAGGATTGTGACACTACCCCAGCCATACCGGCGTAATACTCGCGCCAGTCGCGCAGGAAACGACTATAGGGAATGCCCAGTGTGCTGGCAATGCTCCGCTGTTCATCGCGAATGATCCGGGTCAGGTTCAGAATATTGGAAACATTGTCGCGTCCGTATTTCTGTACGATGTAATTCCAGAGCGAATGCCCCACCCGCTCAGCTTCGATACCCGCCAGCAACGACGGCTTTTTTACCGGGCGTGTCAGGGCCACATCACGCATATAATCGTCCAGCTCAACGCTGTTGCCTTCGGCAATGTATGCCGCAATACCGGGCATGAACCAGTCGGGCAGGGTCAGCAGCAGTGAACTCTGGAGCGCGTCTTTCAAGCTGCCGCCGTAGAGCATATCATAAACAAACAGCATGGCAACATCGTGTACGATCTGCCGTCGAAAACTGATCTGATCGCCGGTAAATGCCAGCTCCACCCGCGACTTGGCCAGGTCCAGTTCGCGTGAACTCAGGCCCGACTGCGCGTTGAGGCCAATGTTGCTCTGCGCCAGTTCCTGCGGGGAGTTGAAGAGAAAAATCTTAACCCGGTTGTAGGGTGTATAGCCCAGCAATTCGGTAATGCGGTCAAATTCCGATTCGGCGTACTGCGCCGTTAAGTTGGCAATCTGCGTACCGCCGTCGTAGTAGTATATCTCAAAATTAGACGTGCGAACGATCTTCCAGTCAAAATTCTGGTATTGAATCCGGTTCTTTCCAAAACGTTCGAGCGAGGGGTAGTTCTGCGCCGACGCCGTGCTGAGTCCGCCCACCAACAGGCTCAGCAGCAAGAGGTAATGTTTCCGCATTGGTTGCTTTATGTCTGGGCGGGACACTGACTGACCTGTGCTGTCAGGCCCCGTTGTTTTTGTCAAAATATAACGATTCGTAGCGGCTAATATTCGTTGCCGGGTCTAAATCTTCACCGTCGAGCAGATGCTGGGCCAGCTGATGGGCCAGGTATGGCGTCAGCGACGCACCTTTACTGCCCATACCTCCAAATATACCTACCGCCCGGTGTTCGGGATGCAGGCCCAAAAAAGGACGCCGGTCTTTGGTTGATGGCCTGATACCTGCCTGTTGAGCCACCACCGTGTAGGGTACCCGCAGCAACGCACTGACTTTCTTCTCCAGAAACGCGCGGCCCTCATCGGATGTTTGCCAGTCGAGGTCATGCCAGGTGTAGGTTGCCCCAATTCGGACGAGGCCGGGCCGGAGGGGCAGGATGAAAACGCCCTGATTAACTATTGATTTGATAGGATAATGCTCGACGGTCGCCGTCAGAATCTGTCCTTTCACGGGATTGTACGGCAGCCAGTCAAATAACGGATTCTGGCGACCCTGCACACCATCGCAGAATATAACTTTTTTAATAGTTACGCCTTTCCACGCGCAGGCATCTTCACTAATTATGAGTTCGTTCGTTAAAACTTCGCCTTCATAATACTGATTTTTTTTAATAAAATACCCCTTCACAATTCTGACGAACTCAGTGAGATCGATCCA
>JBBRUB010000761.1:0-2071 GCA_038248175.1 Cytophagales bacterium
CAATGCCCGGATTACCTGCCCGATGCCGTCGTCCAGGTGTTCAATAAAGGCTACTAAACTGGCGCGGGTTTCGTTCAGGCCAGGTTCGCGCTGCTTCACGTTTTGGAGCCATTTGGCGGGTGGCTGCACTGGAAAATGAGGGGCGTTATAGGCTAAGTACAGAAAAAATGGATTCTGCCCATTCCGGTTCTGTCTGGCCCGCTGCCGGATATAATCAGCTGACCATTGGGTAAACAAATCGGTGGCGTGGCCGGGCGGGTCAATGGTTTGGGTATTATGGCGCATGTAGTTGATATCGTGTCTTCGTTTCGTCACGTAGTCATCCATCATGTCGCCGAGCCAGCCGTGAAACTCATCAAAGCCGCGCTGATTGGGCAGGTTGGGTGCTTCCAGACCCAAATGCCACTTGCCAACAATGGCCGTGTGGTAGCCCGCTTTTTTGAGTTCGGCGGGAAGCGTAGCGGCTTTTGGATCAAGGTATCCCCAGCTATTCTCGGCCTGAGTACGGATAACGCCCGGCACGCCCACCCGGTCCTGAAAACGGCCCGTGAGCAAAGCCGCCCGTGTGGGCGAGCAAACGGGGCAGTTGGCGTAGAAATTATCAAAGCGCATTCCGTCCCGTGCCAGCGCGTCCATGTTGGGCGTTTGGAGGTCTTTGGTGCCGTAGTATGATACATCATGGTAGCCCTGATCGTCGGTCATAATCACCAGAATATTCGGGAACGAAGAAGCCGGAACCTGTCGGTATGTATAAGACATACCGACAACGGCCAGCAGCGCGGCAATAGCAGCGAGAAACGGGAGGTGCAGCCTGTTGAATAGTCTTTTCATAAAGCCATAGGTTTTCTACCCAATAAGCCGGTGTTAGTATAAGCGATACTGCTTAATACCCCGGATTCTGCTCCAGTTTTGGGTTGGCGTTGATTTCGGTAAGCGGAATGGCGAACCGAACGTGAAACGGCTGGGCGTTTTTGCCCCGCGCTTTGGCTTCCGTGATGAAGCGGTCATGCCGGATCTGGTCTTCGCGCCGTTTGCTTTCCGAATAAAACTCCCATTCCCGCTCCTTGAGCAGGGCATTTCGGAGGGTTTCTTTGGTAAAACCGGCCAGTGTTAAGGGCGTAACGCCCGCCCGGTTCCGCACCTGATTAATGAGGACGATGGTCTCCTGGGTGGGGCCGGTTAGTTCATTCAGGCTCTCTGCCCGCGAAAGCAGAATATCGGCGTAACGCACCACCGGCAGATCGTTGCCCTGTATAGCGCCAACGGCGTTCGGATCAAATTCGTACTTACCCGACAGCGACTGGTTGATACCAAGGAGTTTGATTGGTTGCTTCGCGGTATTGGTGTACTCAGTCACAATCAAGTTCCGGCGCGTGTCGCCGGGGGCAAACGAGTTGACGAACGAGTCAAAAAAGTATGAACGGGCGGCAAATACCTGATTGTTGGGATAAGGCAACGGGTAATCCGTCGGGAACGTGAGTGCTACAATGTTATGCCCGGCCTGGGGCGAGGCTGGTACTACCCACAGCATTTCGGCATTACCTTCATTGGCAAGGCTGAATACGTCTTTGTAGTTCGGTACCAGCGAGTAGCGGTTGAGTTCTATAATCTGCTTCGCCATGTCGGCGGCTTTCTGCCACTGTCGGGTATTGAGGTAATGTTTACACAGAATACCAAAAGCCGCCCCACGGGTTGCCCGTCCATACTGCGCTGCTTTGAGCGGCAGCAGCGGAGCCGCTTCCAGCAGTTCTTTCTCGATAAACGCCTTCGTTTCCTCGTCCGACGCACGGGGTAAATTAAACTCGGTCAGTTCGGAGGAGGTGTACAGCGGCACTGGCCCGTAGAGATTATATAAGTACCAGTAGCCGACAGCACGGATAAATTTAGCCTCGGCATTAATCAGCTTGTCGGCGTCGGTGGCGGCATTTTTGGTATTGTCCAGCACAATATTCGCATCCCGAATGGCGGCATACAGACTGTTCCAGCACTCGCCGAACCAGGGGTGGTTGCTATCCCAAGTAAAATCACTCAGGGGTGCAATCAGTGCTTCGATACTGCCGCCCCGGTTCCA
>JBBRUB010000762.1:0-2068 GCA_038248175.1 Cytophagales bacterium
CCTCGAACAGGATATCGCGCACCAGCGCGTCGGGATCGTTTCGGCGCAGGCGGATGCCATTAAGCCCGTCGGTAATGTTGATGAGCGAATACAGCGAGCCATCTTCAATCAAACTCTGCCGGTACATGAACAGCGTATGTCGAACCAGATCGAACTCGGCAGCTACGTCGATGGAGCCGACGTGATTACCCACGCGGTTGGTCTGATCGAAAAACGTGTATTTGGTAGTGTCGGTCCGGCCTTTATTAATACCCGTTACTACGTAAAAGTAGTCGATCAGGCCCGACGGCAGCTTACCCCCCGCCGGAATCGTGCCGGGAACGCCGATGGGAGCAGCCGCCCGACCACCCCACACCACCTGATGGGTAAAGCCACCGTACAGCCGCACAGCAGCGGTCTCGCGACCAATCCTGAGATACAGCGATTTCTGATGCAGCATGGTATTGCGAATATACGCCCCGCCCAAAACACCGTGGGCATACGTCCCCTGAATAGCCACCAGCCCTTTTGTAAAGCCAATGGGCGTAAACTCCGGGATGGCCAACTGGATCTTCGGCACCGGCATAGCATTGCCCGACCAGGCATATGATCCCGTCGAAAGCGTGGAATCGACCAGACCGAAGATTTCGCGCCGACGACCTACATACGCTTCAAAAATACCCCGGCGCACTTTTATGTACGCTTCCGGCAACAACACGGCTTTCTCGTAATAAAGCTGATTTGGAGCGGCATTGACCACCATGTTCAGGCCATAGCCTACGCTGAAGGTGCTGTTACGCCAGCGATTCGCACCGGGCTGAGATCGCTGAGCATTGCCGGTTGTATCGTAGTCGCTATAGACCCCCGCCCGCAGTGTCAGCACCGGGGCGCGGTTAGGTACAACACCGTATTGATTGGCCCGCAGCCAGAACGGCGTAGCTGTTGATGTGGCAACATAACCGCCAACCTCGGCTATATAGCGGTTGGGTTGCCGGAGGGGCTGGGCCAGCGCAGCCGGGGCTACCCAAAAGCCGGTTATCAGAATAAAAAGGGGGCGACAGGCAAAAAACAGACGGGTAAACGAACGGGGCATGTAGCGGGAAGGTCAGTTGCAAACAGGATCACAATAATAATGCCGGGGCAGACTCTTTATTGCCAGTAACGCCGAATACCGAGTAACAGGAGCAACCCGTTTAGTGAGTCATGTGTAGCCCGGCGATGCGGTAATTCGACCCGGAAGAATAAAAACCACGGATACCCGTGGTTTCTGTCCTGCATGAATTACACAATGAAATCAGGTTAGAAGACCATTCCAAAAAAGTGGTTTTGTCATGTTGAGGAACGAAACATCTCTATGTATATCTGGTACACGCGATACTTCTTCCCGCACCGACGGACCGGTTAGCATGACAGAAAATAATCGAATGCATTTGCTCAGAATCATATCGCATTGATCTATTTCTTCACCAAACGACTGGCCGCGCGTTTCTGATTGGACTCGATAACGGGCATATACACACCTGGCCCCACAGACTCAGGTGTCCACTCCAGACGGTGCCGACCGGCTTCCTGTACTTCGTCCTGCACCAGTTGTCCCACTATCTTACCCTGTGCATCTATGATCCACAGGTTCACGCTCCCACCGGCAGGCAGGTCGTACTCAATGGTGGTGGTACGCTCAAACGGGTTGGGATACGCACTAAGGCGCAGGGGAAACTCTGAACCGGCAACGGAACTGGGTGCGTTGGAGACCGGCTTGATGAAGGCTGCGAACGTACTGCCGTTCCGGGCTTCAAAACCCGGCAGCAGCGTAACCGACCGACCCGCCTGATAATCGACCGTGGCGGATGCATGAACCACGTTGACGGCTTCGATAGTCTCGACGGCCTGCTCCAGATGCTGACCCGCCCCCTGATAGCTGATCTGGATACGCAGCGTTTGCGGAGCCTGAGCCAGCGCAACCGTTGTCGTCAGCAGGCAGCCCGCTATGAGTGTATATATTCGTTTCATGCTCTTCGTTTTTTTACGTGCCTAAACTACAACTTCTTTGTTGAACGATGCCCATTTTGTCCTTACAAAGTTCTGGATA
>JBBRUB010000763.1:0-2021 GCA_038248175.1 Cytophagales bacterium
CATCGACCGCATTTGCGACCGCTACGGCGTTACTTGTTATAACACGATGACGGGATTCAAATATATTGCCGAAGTGATTCGCGAACTGGAGGGCAAGGAGCAGTTTATTGCCGGGGGCGAAGAAAGCTACGGCTACCTCATCGGCGATTTCGTGCGTGACAAAGATGCCGTGGCCAGTTGCGCCATGATTGCTGAACTGACCGCCTATGCCAAAGACAAAGGCCAAAGCCTGTTCGATTTGCTGATGGCGATGTACGTTGAAAACGGCTTTTTCTACGAGTCTCTGGAGTCGATCACTAAAAAAGGCAAGAGCGGAGCCGAAGAAATTGTGCGTATGATGGCCGACTTTCGGGCTAATCCCCCCAAAGAACTTGCCGGATCGCTGGTGGTACGCATTGACGATTACAAATCACTGGAACGTACCGACGCTAAAACGGGTCAGAAGACCAAAATCAAAGCGGGCAGTATGGGCATCGAGTCCTCGAACGTATTGCAGTTCTTCACTGAAGACGGCACTAAGGTATCGGCCCGCCCGTCGGGCACGGAACCGAAGATCAAGTTTTACGTCTCGGTCAACGAACCACTGACCAGCAAAGATGCTTTCGACGAAACCTATGCGCAGTTGAAAGCCAAAGCCCAGCGGGCTATTGATGACCTCAATCTGGAATAACAACTCAATGATTACTCATTACCCGCGAAAGCCCGGCCATTCTGATACGCCGGGCTTTCGCGTTCGTGTGTTATCACAAAAATAAAATTAAAAAAAGATTAATTAGAATAAGCAGGGCTTTTGCTTTACCTGACAGTAAGCCGTATTTTTACTTAGTCCATTTTTTTCTTACTAATTGTCAAATCCATGAAAAACATGCTACATCGTATGTACCGCACCGCGCCTATGCTCCTGCTAAGCTGGCTGTTGTGCGTAGGGGCGTTTGCTCAGGACCGGCGCGTGACCGGTACCATTAAAGATGAAACCGGCTCTGGTTTGCCGGGGGTTAGTGTCGTGCTGAAAGGCACCACCCAGGGTACTACCACCGATGCCGCCGGTAAGTACGCCATTGCGGTACCGGGTGCCAACCCTACTCTGGTGTTCTCTTACGTAGGCTACCTGCCGCAGGAAATCAAAGTAGGCAACCAAAATACAGTTAATGTTAGCATGGCCACCGATAACAAAAACCTGAACGAGGTCGTGGTTATTGGTTACGGTACGGTTCGCAAATCCGACCTGACCGGAGCGGTGGGGGGCGTAAAAGAAGCAGAACTTCAGCAGCGACCATCGTCCTCGCTGAACGAGCAGTTGTCGGGCCGGATGCCGGGGGTGCAGGTCAATACCAACTCCGGTCGTCCCGGCGGTCGTACAACCATCCGTATTCGTGGCTTTAGCTCGATCAACTCGTCCAACAACCCGCTTTATGTGGTCGATGGCGTGTTTCTGCCCCAGTCCACGGGCGATCAGTTCAGCAACGCTATTGACTTCATCAACCCTAACGATATTGTATCGGTTGAGGTGCTGAAAGATGCCTCCTCAACAGCCATCTACGGAGCGCGGGGTGCCAACGGCGTTATTCTGGTCACAACCCGCAAGGGCAAGGCAGGCGAAAGCCGGATCACCTACGATTCGCAGTTCAGTGTCAACACCATCGGCCCCAACAAGCCTCAGGTGCTGAACGCCCAGCAATACTTGGACATGGAAGACCTGGCCTACGCCAACATCCAGAAATTCGACCCCGTCGGCTGGGCGTCGGGGAAATATGTCGCCAATAACCCCATTGTACGTCGGCGAGCCTACAATACGCAGTTTCCGGGCGTGTTTCGGGAAGAAGGCGGGAAGTTCCTGCCCAACTTCGATACCGACTGGTTTGAGGAGTCGGCACAGAACAAACTCTCACAAAACCATCAGCTGGGTTTCAGCGGTGGCAGCGAGCGCACTCAGTATTCACTTTCTTTGGGCTACCGGAACGATCAGGGTTTGATCAAAACCTCGTACATGAAGCGGTATTCGGGCCGGTTTACCATTGACG
>JBBRUB010000764.1:0-2018 GCA_038248175.1 Cytophagales bacterium
TATCGCATCATAAAAACCATATCGACCAAGAAAATTATTTTTTATTAAATTTTTCAAATTAAGAAGAGCTTTACGCGGTTTAAAAGCTAGAGACATAATAGTCGTATAAGGAGCAATAACCAAGAAATCTTTCAAATCTCTTTTAAAACCGAGAGACGGATGCCCAAAAATCTGATACTGATAATTGTTATTTAAGTCAAAAGTAAGCCCGTATGAGTTAAATAGAAGGAGTGAGTCAATTCCTATTCTTCCCAATTGAGTAGGTTTTACACCATTCAATGTACTGACGATGCCATCAGGGGTTATTTTCCTGACAGCCCCTGCCTGTGTGACGTACAAACTTCCTGCTTTATCAAATATCAACGAATACGGCCCTGCAAATGCCGCCTGTGTTGCGGAGCCATCTTTTAAATCATATTCGCCAGTACCGGCGTATGTGCTGACAATACCGTCGGGTGTGATTTTTCGAATTCGATTGTTGTTATAGTCAGCTATATACAGGTTGTCGGCTACGTCAAAAGCAATACCATTTATTCCTCTAAACTGCGCCTGATTCAATGGACCATCCTTATATCCCACTGTTTCCGGTCTAACTGCTACAACCGTACTGACCTGATTCAAACTGGCTGGCAGCACAGGTTGCAAGATTGGATCGGGTTGCTTTTTACAGGCACATAGTCCCCCTGCCAAAAGCAGGCATAACGCTGCCACTGCCGGCCAGTTTACCTGGCTATCCCGTGCTGTCTGTCTCATAGTTCGGTCTTTTAAAAGAGGCCCAAAAGGTCATGTTGCCTTTCGGGCCTCTGGGTTTTTACTCGATACGTATTAGTTTGTGGGTAGTCGCTTCACGGTTGTCGATGATAATACGGCACATATATATACCGGCCCGAGCGGGTAGCCCCTGCCCACCGTTGCTTATCAACGTACCGTCTCCGATAACAGGGGTGGCGACAGGTAATAGCTAAACCCTTCAACGTACTCGATCAGGCATTTTAACGGTTGAGGATGCTTTTCTTTACACAAAAAGAGTTCCTCTTCCCGATAATAGGCATCGAAGAAATTTTGTCGCATTTTTTCGTTGCATACATCATTACTAACCCGGGGGCCGACCATATAGTATCTAGACACCAGCCATTTACTGGCCACCGGCTTTCCGTTCTTTTTCTGAGGAATCCACTGCCCGTTGAGGTTGGTTAGCTGGCTGGTGGCTTTCTCTACGAAGGCCGACGGGGCGTTGTCCGATACGTGCAGCGTATCGAGCATACCTGTGGCCGTGAGCTTGAACCTAAGCGTAATAACCATAAAGCTGTCAGCTTCGCTTCTGTATCCTAATAGGGTGACATATCCCAAGGATTTTCCACTTTTCAACCGGGGTGGTTGAGTGTGGAGGGGGTCAGTCTGGCCTATTACCTGCGATGACGCGGTGAGCAAACTAATCAGCGCGGTAAAGGCGGCATACCACCTTATTTGATAAGACTTCATATAAAAAAAGATTAGCAAAACGCCTGCTACTAAATCTTGTAACAGGCGCATTGTGGAACCATTACTAAGGACAGTCAAGTCCCAAAAGACCAGCCTTGTACTGCCCGTTGGTGCGTAGAATGTCGCCCGTCTTATCGGTTCCGTTCGCCCGGTCGATTGCCACCAATTCGGCCCAGGCTTTCGTGCTTTGAAGTCCGCCCCAAGCTAACTGAACGGCCTTCTCCTGAGTTATATTAAAGCCTAAAGCCCTAATAGCGTTCGCCATCGGAATTACGTAGTTCCTGGCCATTGTCTCGTGATCAGCATCAGTACCCTGGAGGTACACATGAAGAATCTCGTGTAAGATAGTGGCTGCAATATACTCTTGAGTGGCATTTTGAAGTGCGTTATTATTCAAAGGTAACTACTCAGGTTCTGGTCTCATTAGCTAAATTGAGTTAAAGATAGTAAACTTGCCCATTGACTGACCCCCAAATCATAGCGGCCTTACAAGCCCAGAATCAGGCTCTACAAGCCCAAAGCATGGCCCAAGCCCA
>JBBRUB010000765.1:0-2001 GCA_038248175.1 Cytophagales bacterium
AGATCATTCAGAGCCGTTGGTCCGGCAATGCTGGTTACGGCATTGATGTAGCCAGGGCCATCGAGCAGGGGTAACCGGCGGGCCGTAGTCGATACGCCCACGTAGTTGTTGAACGTAACAACGGTCTTGCCCGACGCTCCGCGCTTGGTCGTGATAATGATAACACCGTTAGCTCCCCGTGAGCCGTAAATGGCCGATGCCGACGCATCTTTCAGCACGTCCATCGTAGCAATGTCGTCGGGGCTGATGGTTTGAATAGGTACGCCAATCACCCCGTCAACAACGTACAGCGGATCTCCGGAACCTGACAGCGATGTGTAGCCCCGCAGACGAACCGTTGGGTTGGCGTTCGGGTCGCCCGAAGGTGACGTAATAACCAGACCGGCAACCCTACCCTGAATGGCCTGAAGTGGGTTTGGATTTACCCCCGGGTTCAGGTCTTTGGACGATATTTGGGTCACGGCACCCGTCAGGTCTTTACGTTTAGCCGTACCATACCCAATGACCACCACTTCTTCGAGTGCTTTGGTGTCGTCGCTCATATTGATATCAACCGTCGAGCGGTTGCCAACCGCGATTTCCTGCGATACGTAGCCAATAAAGCTATAAACAAGCGTAGCGTTAGCGGGCACGTCGGTCAGTGAGTAGCGGCCTTCAACATCGGAGTTAGTACCGCGCTGGGTACCTTTAATCTGGATGCTGACACCGGGTAAACCACCGCCCGTATTGTCTGTCACGCGTCCCGTTACTGTGCGTCCCTGTGCATAGACCTGGTTTCCGAGGAGTAGCACCATCGTCAGCATCGTCAGTACACCCCGCAGGAATGTCTGTGCTGATAAGGATCGTTGAGCTGGCTCAACCTGACCAGCACTGCCGATCATCTGGCCAACTTTAGAGAAATTGTTCATCATAGGTTTGTAATAAAAAGATTGAATTAATTTGGTAAAACGTTTGTAGGCCATTAGTTTCTACTGCCAAATTGGGGAAAAGCAGTGCCTGAATTGTAGTCAACTCTGGCAAATTGGCGGGAAATAATGGTATATAAACCTGAACCGTTTGGCAAATTACCACAGGTTCGTATTAAAATACAAATGGTGTTCTGTTAAAATCAGCTTAAAGTCGGTCAATATAAGATTATACTACAGTTGAGAAATTTAGAGGAAAATATAATTATTCAACTATATACATTTTATATGTCGCTGAATTCCAATGCTATGCGGAGTAATCATTTTCTTTTTTATTTGTATTATTATAAGAAGTGTTTTTTGCCCCTTGCCTCCCGAGGTGAAAAAAAAATGACGTAACAGCGCCTGATGAGTTAATTTTTCATAAAATCGGCAAAAAGTTGATCTGGTGAATTCTCTACTTATAAGAACTGTTCGTACTTCGAGCGTTAACTATTACTCCGGTTCTTTACTACATGAATACTGCCCCCTTCGATCAGTTGCGTACCCGCCTGACCGGCGATCTGTTCACCGATGATACCCACCAGATACTCTACGCTACCGATGCCTCGGCCTATCGTGAAATGCCCACTGCCGTGGCCGTACCGAAAACCGTCGATGACCTCAAAGCACTGATTGCCTTCGCGCGTGAATACCGGCAGTCGCTCATTCCGCGCACGGCCGGTACGTCGCTTGCCGGGCAGGTGGTGGGCAGCGGTATTGTGGTCGATGTGTCGAAGCACTTTACAAAGATCCTCGAAATCAACCCCGATGAGCGGTGGGTGCGTGTGCAGCCCGGCGTTATCCGCGATGAACTGAATCTCTTTCTTAAACCTTACGGCCTTTATTTTGGGCCTGAAACCAGCACGGCCAACCGGGCCATGATTGGTGGCATGGTGGGCAACAACTCCTGTGGCTCAAACTCGGTAGTGTATCGAGCCACGCGGGAGCATACGCTGTCGGTAAAAGCATTACTGGCCGACGGACAGGAAGTGGAATTCGGCGCGGTTGACGAGTGGAACTTCAAAAAGCAGATGGCCGATGCGAGCCGGAAGAA
>JBBRUB010000766.1:0-2001 GCA_038248175.1 Cytophagales bacterium
AACGTCAGGCCAAAGCCAAAGCACTGGGCATGAGTCAGGTGCAGGTGCAGGTACTGGCGTCTATCGTGGCTGCCGAAACCAACAAACGCGACGAGCAGCCGCGCGTGGCGGGCGTGTATCTGAACCGGATTAAGCGGGGCATCAAACTCGAAGCCGACCCCACCGTGATCTTCGCCCTGCGCGACTTCGGCATCCGGCGGTTGCTAACCCGGCAGCTTTCGGTCGATTCGCCCTACAATACGTACCGGTATGCCGGTTTACCACCCGGCCCCATCAACCTCCCCGCCCCCGCCACCATTGACGCCGTGCTGAACGCCGAGCAGCACGAGTACCTGTTTTTTGTGGTCGATGCTAAATTTAACGGCTACCATACCTTCTCCAAAACCCTCGCCGAACACCTCGCCAACGCCCGGCTCTACCAGCAGGAACTGACGAAGCGGAAGATTATGAAATAAAGTCATTATGTACACCCACGACGTTACGGGCATTCGGATCCGGTATTATGATACCGATCAGATGGGGTTTGTCTATTACGGCAACTATGCCCGCTTTTATGAAATTGGGCGCGTAGAGGCCCTGCGGCACCTTGGTCTGAACTATAAAGATCTCGAAGAGCGCGGTATTCAGATGCCGGTTTATGATCTCTCGTGCCGGTTTATCCGACCCGCCCGCTACGATGATCTGCTTACGGTCAGGGTCACGATTCCGCAGCTGCCCAGCACCCGGCTGCTGTTCAGTTACGAGGTATTCAATCAGGACGGGCTGCTGCTCAACACCGGGCAAACAACGCTTGTGTTCATCTCGGCCACCACCGGGCGCCCCCAACCCGCCCCCGCCGACCTCATCGAACTGACCAAACCTTTTTTTGCAGAGTAAGTTAAAAGAAGGGGCAGAAAGGTATAGGGAGTAAGGTGTAAAAAGTAAGCGAACGGACCTGTCCCTATATCTTTTACGCCTTACTCCCTTTTACCCCTTACACCCCCTGTTTCCTATGTTCGACAAATTGATGAGTTTTAACACACTGAGTGGTGTCCGTATCTGGCTGCGCGATCACCACCCGTTCCACTCCAAGACAACCTGGTACGAGTTTTTGAAAAAAATAACGACCAGGATTACCGACAACGACACCAGCGAACGGGCGGCATCGGTATCATATAGCCTGATTCTGGCCATTTTCCCGACGATCATCTTTCTCTTCACGCTAATTCCGTACATCCCCATCAACAATCTTCAGGAACGTATCATGAGCTTTATGGGGCGCGTTCTGCCCGGCGATACGTTCTCAATGGTCAGAACAACTATTCTCGACATCATCAGTCAACCCCGCAGCGGGATATTGTCGCTGGGCTTTTTGCTGGCTCTCTTCTCGGCCACGAGCGGGCTGGTTGCCCTGATGAACGCCTTTAACTCGTCGCACGAATCCGAGGACAACCGAAGCTTTTTTAAGGTGCGGGGTATTGCCGTTGGGCTGACGTTTACGCTGGCTATTGCCCTGATTCTGGCTATTGTAGTCCTGATCGTGGGTGGAGTGGTCAGCGGGTATCTGCTAAAGTTCGGCATTCTGAATAACGTACTGATCGTCAATCTGCTGGCCATTGCGCGGTATCTGCTCGTGTTTGCAGTGTTTGTGGGAGCCATTTCGGTCATCTACCGGTTTGGGCCGGACATTGATATGAAGTGGAAATTCGTGAACCCGGGTTCCATCACGGCGTCGGTACTGATTGTGCTGACCACGCTTGGCTTTTCGTATTACGTCTCCAATTTCGGTTCATATAACAAACTATACGGTTCAATTGGCACGCTCATTGCGCTGATGATCTGGATAAACCTGATTTCCCTGCTATTGATTCTGGGCTTCGAAATGAACATCGCCCTCTTTAACCTCGAAGGCGATAAACACCCAAACACGGCGGAGAAAACAACAAACGCCACTTCTTAAGACCTGAAGTGACGTTTGTGAACCCTAACCCATAAATGTAATAGCACCGGTCAGAGCGAATG
>JBBRUB010000767.1:0-1999 GCA_038248175.1 Cytophagales bacterium
CCCGTCACAAAATCCATATTGCCATCAGCATTGACATCCATCGGAATCGTGGAAAAATCGTCGTAATATTCGTCGTGGCGGGGCTGGTTGCTAATAAGGTGCCGACGCCGAAATAACGGCCCTTCGTACCAGAAATCGCCGGATACCAGATCGAGCGTATCGTTGTTATCAACGTCGAACACGCCTACTGACTCGAAGCTTTCGGCAGCTACAAAGTAGCGGCTAAACCGGAGCGTTGGGTCGGGTGGGACACAGCTGATACCGGTCAGCAGACTAACGGCGCAGAAGAGAAGGAGTTGTTTCATGGATGTTTACGGTTACAGGTTGTAATTTATGCGTTTTACCGAACTCAATATGCCTATCTGCATTTTTCTGCTCGTTGTTGCCCTGCTCAGTTGCCAGTCTGCTCCCCCGTTTCGGTATGCCGGGCCGAAACTCGAAGGCGTCAATCTGGTAGCCCCACCCGAACGACCCGATTCGGCAGCACTAACTCCCGTACGCATGATGGGAGCCAACTGGGTAGCCATTGTACCCTACGGCTTCAACCGCAAGGGCGACAACCGGTTTTATTTCAGCGAAAACCTGCCCAAAGAAGGCCGCAAATACGGACAATGGTGGGGCGAAACCCCAGCGGGCGTGGCCGAAACCGTGCGGATGGCCCAACGAAAGGGACTGAAAACCACGCTCAAACCCCACGTCTGGATGCAGGGCGGCTCGCACCTCGACCTTGAATTTCAGACCGAAGCCGACTGGCAGACGTTCGAGCATGATTACAGCCAGTACGTCCTGCATTTTGCCCGCTTAGCCGACTCACTGAACGTCGATCTATTCTGCATTACCACTGAATTAGACCGTTTTGCCGTGGCCCGGCCTGATTACTGGCGTACCCTTATTGGGCAGGTACGACAGGTGTATCGGGGTAAGCTCACCTACGCGGCCAACTGGGATCGCTACGCCAGCATCCCGTTCTGGGACCAGCTGGATTATATTGGTGTGGATGCCTACTTTCCGCTTTCAGACGCCCGCAACCCGTCGGTAGCGCAGATAGTCCGGGGCTGGAAACCGCACATAGATGCCCTGCAAACGCTGAGCAGTCAGCAGCAAAAGCCGATTCTGTTCACTGAATTCGGCTACCGTGCCTGCGACCACACCGCCCGCCGACCGTGGGAGTCCGACACCGACTGCACCGACAACCCCACCGCTCAGGCCCGCGCCTGCGAAGCCTTACTGACCGCCGTATGGCCCCAACCCTGGTTTGCCGGTGGTTTCGTCTGGAAATGGTTCATGAACACCAGCCCCCGCCACCGCGAACGCGACCAGTACAGCCCCCAGGCCCGCCCCGCCGGTGAAGTATTGGGCAGGGCATGGCGAGACTAAGTACCCAGAGGTTCGATTGATACCGGCCCTCCTGTTCAACCGTTTCGTTTTCTCTATTCATCTTTCAATTCCAGCACGGTACGATTAGAATTCCATCGGGGCAAAGTAATATTTTGGTAAATTAGGCTTGAACCCTTATTTACGGATTCCGTTCCGGTTGTATTTGTCAGTAGAGACAGCACGAATGTCGTTGAAGAGACTACTCCAGCCCGTTGCGGATTTGCTCCAGAAATGCCTTGATGTGCTGGAGGTTAGCGATGTAACGGGCATTTTCGCGCTGGCGGTCGGCGCGGGTGTTGAGGTAGTCGCGGGCACCGGGCAGGGTGTAGCCCCGCTGGATCAGGTCCAGAATTTCGCGCAGGTGGTCAATGTCGGCGCGGGTATATTGCCGTTTGCCGGTGCTGTTTGTCTTCGGTTGCAGTGTCTCGAACTCGCTCTCGTAGAAGCGCACCTTCGAGGCATTGATACCGAGCAGGACGGCCACCTCCGTAATAGTATAGTACAGTTTCTCGCCTGGCTCCATACGGCAAACTTCCGGCCCAGCCTGTACAAACGCAAGTTTTGGCGTAATTTTACCCCTCAATTTGTTAACGCGGTAAGAGGGGAACCCATTACTGTGACC
>JBBRUB010000768.1:0-1988 GCA_038248175.1 Cytophagales bacterium
GCTCCTCTGCTGGATTTTTGAAGAAGCCCTCTTTGTAAACAATGGGGTCGGTGTAGTAATCACTTGACATAGCTTTCATAGAGTTTGAATCGTTGCTGATAGGGTGGCTTATTGCAGGCGAACGACGTAACGACATCAATTCTACCCCGCTCGATATAAATGTACGTCTCGTAGATTTTGTTCCGGTGTCGTCCTAAAGCTACCCGTTTTTGGGTATTGGCAATGCAGGTAAGATAATCGATACTTTAAGGAGTCGAATAATCTCCAGAAAACCAATCCGGTGGGCAGGGTCAGTCAGGTTCTCCATGATATGCTCAACGTGGGTAGCTGAAAATCGAATTGTAAATACCTGACGGTCAATGGTTGTGGTATCGGGAGGGTTTTCGTTTCGACTGACAGCCCAGTACAATTTATTTCCGCGTAGCACAAGTCTGGTAACTTTGGTAGGACCAATATACTTACCGGATAAACCACTCAAAGAACCTTCTTATTGTATCGGCACTGCGTATTGTCTGATTTGACGTAGTACGACTTGTAGTTTAGGGCTTTGGGGTTGGTGCAGCCCTTGAGGTCGAGGAGTTCAATGTTCTTGAAGTCGATGGGATGGCTTTCGGCCTGGAGGGCAATGTAGCCACTGCCGAGGGGTTGCCCGGCCCGGCTTATCCAGTAATCGGCATTATCGACGTGGGCGGCTTTCCAGTCGTTGCGGCCATTGGCAATGAAGTACGCGCTGATCTGTGGGCGTTGGTACGTTAGCACCGTGTCACCTTCCATAATGTGATGCACGATGGAATCGCCCAGTACGACGGCGGTGATCGTTACCCACTGATCGCCGTTGTAGGTTTTTGATTTGGAGTCGATACAGTGATCGGGCGTGAGTTTGTCTTTTAAATAAACCTGCGTACCGGGTGTGCAGAGGTTGGCTGTGTAGCGGGTTTTAGCGTCGCTCAAGCCGCCGAGCGTCTGCACTTCCAGCGAGACCGGAAAGTCCTGCCCCAAGGTCAGGCTGGCTGCTGACTGCGAATGGACCATGACGCCACTGTTGCGTACGTTCCATGACGCCCCGCCTTTGGTCTGCTGACCCGTAAACCGGTACGTAAACCGCAGTATATAATGCGAATAGGGCTTGTTGTAATACAGGTGGCCGTACTTGCCATTGAACGTATCATATTGGTCGTATATGATTCGGATCATGTTGCTATCAACCCGGAACGTGTTTTTGTAATTGTCGTTGAGGGGTTGCCCGGCAATTTTGATGTCCCAGCCGGTCAGGTCTTTGCCATTGAAAAGCGAGATCCATTCGCGCTGACTGTTGCGCTGAGTAGCTTTCCTCCTGGGTTGAGCAGAGCATATTGTTGCGCACAACGAAAACAGCAACAGCAACAGGGCGATTTTGGCGTTCATCGGATTTCTGAGGAAGAGACGGCTTGGCTTATGGCTGCAATATTGGCAAATTGACCGGCAATTATATAAATATTGGGGATGCTTTTGGCCGATATTTGTTTGTTTAACAAGAACACAAGCTGAATTATGGAAACGATCAAACTCAAAACCAATATAAAATGTGGCGGTTGTATAGCCACCGTAACGCCTTTTCTAAATCAGGCTGCTGGAGAGGGGAACTGGAGCGTGGATACGCAGGACCCCAGTAAAATCCTGACCGTTACAACCAACGGCATTACGTCTGGCGCGGTGGTACAGGCCGTTCAGCAGGCTGGCTTCCGCGCTGAACCTGTTTCGTAAATAAACATCTGAAAGACATGCTAACAGCCCACCCGTAAACGAAATCATACGCTTGCGAGTGGGCTGTTAGCGTGTTGAATAATTTGATAAATTCAGCTAAAATGGCCCATGCCTGTAGGTAAATTGTATGCACGCAAAAAAGCCGGATAACTTTTTGAAAAGCTATCCGGCTTTTTTGTCAGGTGCACTTGTAGGGACTACGATTCTACTCTGAAAGTCAGTTAGTTACGGGTGTTATCTGCGGA
>JBBRUB010000769.1:0-1980 GCA_038248175.1 Cytophagales bacterium
ATTAGTGTACCACGCTTTTTAAATATCGATTGGGAGGAACTGGCCAACGGACCCGGCCCGCAGGATGGCGTCAATTACCTCTACATCGGCGACATTGGCAATAATGACGGGAATCGGGGGGTGGTGCAGATTTACCGTCTGCCTGAACCCACCAGCCTGCAAACGCCCATCACGCAGGTTGATCGGTTTAACTTCCGCTATCCCGACGGCCCGCGCGATGCCGAAGCCATGTTTGTTGACCCTGCAACGAAAGACATTTATATCATCTCGAAGCGCGAACCCAATAACACGCGCCTGTACCGACTGCGCTACCCACAAAACCGCGACGAAACAGCCACAGCCGAGGCCCTCGGCGAAATGCCTTCGTTCGGGCAGGGCCTGCCCGCCTACGTGACCGGTGCCGCCATCTCGTCCGACGGCAGCGAACTGATCGTACGTACCTACTCCAACCTGTTTTACTGGAAGCGCAAGGACGGACAAAGCATTGCCGATGCACTTCAGAAGGGTACAAGTCGTACTATCCCCTACCGGCTGGAGCCACAGGGCGAAGCCGTGTGTTTCAACAAAGACGGGCGCGGCTATTTTACCCTTAGTGAACGCAGCACTGCCACATCGGTGAATCTGTATTACTATCCTAAAAAATAATTGTGAATGATAGAATAGGCTGACGCGGCAAATGCTGGCGTCAGCCTATTCTATCATTCACAATTCTATCTTTCACTCATTAACATGAAAACCGCCATCATCATTGGGGCCGGGGTAGCCGGTATTGCGTCGGCCATCCGGCTGGCCGCGCAGGGATACGCCGTAGAAGTGCTGGAAGCCAATGCGTATCCGGGCGGCAAACTCTCTACGTTCGACCTGACCGGAGCCAATGGCACATACCGCTTCGATGCGGGGCCGTCGCTGTTTACAATGCCGCACCTCGTGGACGAGTTGTTTGCGCTGGCCGGTAAAAATCCCACCGACTACTTCGAGTATATTCGCTTAGACGAAACCTGCCGCTATTTCTGGGATGACGCCACCCGCCTGACCGCCTGGGCCGACCAAAACCGCTTTGCTGAGGAGACCGAAGCCATCTTTAACGAACCAGCCGAACACCTCCTGAGCCACCTTCGCGACTCGGCCCTCAAATACAACGTCACGGAGAAACTGTTTCTGCACCGTTCGCTGCATAAAGTCAGCACCTGGCTCAACCGCGACGCCCTGCGCGGCTACCTCAACCTGCCCCGGCTGGGCGTATTCGGCACCATGAACGGAGCCAACGAGCAGCGATTCCGACACCCAAAACTCGTACAGTTGTTTAACCGTTACGCAACGTACAACGGCTCAGACCCTTACCAGACCCCCGCCACGCTGAACATCATCCCACATCTGGAGTACAATATCGGCGCGTTTTTTCCAGTCCGGGGTATGGTCAGTATCACCAACAGTCTGGTAAAACTGGCCGAAGACCTCGGCGTCACGTTTCGCTTCAACACCCGCGTTACGGAGATCGTGACGGAAGGGAAACGGGTGGTTGGGGTGGTTAGTGGAGAGTCATCGTCCGCCAAAAAAGCCGACCTTGTCATCACGAATATGGACGTAGTAAGTACGTTCAGAAGACTGTTGCCCCACGCCCGGCAGCCGGAGCGGATTTTGCGGCAACCCAAGTCAAGCTCGGGCCTGATTTTTTACTGGGGCATCAAACGTGAATTTTCGGGATTGGGCCTGCACAACATTTTTTTTAGTAACGACTACCGCGCTGAGTTTACAAGCCTGTTCCAGCAAAACGACCTTTACGACGACCCGACAGTCTATCTCAACATCACCTCAAAACACAAACCCGACGACGCCCCGCCCGGCTGCGAGAACTGGTTTATCCTGCTCAACGCACCCAACAACACCGGACAGGACTGGGATGCCATTATTGCCCGCGCCCGGCAGAATGTAATTCAGAAATTAAGTCACAACCTCGGCGTGGACGTCGGTTCACTGATC
>JBBRUB010000770.1:0-1961 GCA_038248175.1 Cytophagales bacterium
ATGTTTCGTGCGCCGGAGCGTCATTGTTCTGTTTTTTCTGGTCTGGTTCACAGCCGCCAGCTGCTCAGTCGCTTTCGCCAATACATACGCGCCCAAACCGCTAACGGTTTACGTATTTCTGAACACCGAATGCCCCATCAGTCAACAGTATGTCCGCAGGCTGTCGGCGTTGTCCCGCCAATACGCATCATCGGTACGTTTCGTGGCTTTATTCCCGTCTAAAACTGATACTCCCCGGCTCATTCGGCAATTCAGGACCGACTATGGGTTGGTGTTCAGCGGCAAGCCGGATGTGGGTGCGACACTGGCCCGCCAACTTCGCGCCCGCGTCACGCCTGAAGTGGTTTTGCTGGATACGACGGGCCGAATTCGCTACCGGGGTGCTATCGACGACTGGTACGTTGCTCTCGGCAAACATCGCTCCGATGCTACTGAATACTACCTTCATGATGCCCTCAACGCGCTGATGGCCGGAAACGAAGTTACTGTGCGTGAAACAGAAGCAGTGGGTTGCCTGATCGAGTGAGCTACTTTACATAGTAAAACACCAGATTCATCATCTCGTTAGTCGAGTTCCAGCCGTAGCCAACGGTGCGGGCGGGGCGGTTGGGGTTTAGTGGATTCTGGTCGGTGTTGTCATACTGCGCTTCGGCCAGAATTACGGAGCCTTTAGGCAGCGTAAGCGGTTTTTGGAAAAAATAGGTGAGCTGCCAATTGTAATCCCAGGCCGGTATCCGAATCAGGTTAATTACGTCGCCGTCGGGCGTAACGGCAAACGCTTTTACGGCCTGTCCCATAAGGTGCATATGCGGCAGGACGGACAACAGCCGGATACTGTCAGGAATGGGGCCGTAGTTCATGTAAAAAACAGGTTTGGTGTTGGCGGGCAGCAAAAACGGTTGGTTGGTTACGTTATTTTCGGTCAGGGTCAGGGTACGAACCGGTTGCGAAACGGGCGTTTTAGCAAAATATAACCGCACTTCCGACTGGTCGGAATCCGGTTTGGCCGAGGCCGAATAGTGAATGTTCAGGATCAGGTCACTACCCGCCCGGATGCGCTTGGCCGCTCCCGCCGGAAACGTAACGCGGTCGTTGCCCGGTACCCAGCCGTATAGAAACTCGTCGGCGAGGGGCGTTCGCTGAAACTCGCGTAGTTTGGGATCGTCTTCGGCAACACCATGTATGGCCGCCATCGTGCCGGTCGAGTCAATCATCAGGCGGCTGTGGTGCAGTAACTTGCGATTACCGGGTACAAACTCGATGGCCGACACCCAAACGTCGTGCAGCAGATTCATTGGTACATGAAAATACCGAAAGTCTTCCCTGCTATCGCCTTTTATGGCGTAGGGTTTCATGCGGAGCACAAGATCGGGGCTTTCGGTAGGCAGGTTTCGGTTTTCCGTTGGGCGTTGGCGATTTGGGGCGGTTCGTTTTTTGCCTTCGGGCATTCCGGCCTGCACCCACGTTTGAATGGTTTGGATTTCGGTATCGCTCAAACCCCGCTCATTCGCATAATGCTGGAACTGGCGATCGGCAGGAAAAGGCGGCATATAGCGGCTCTGCGTGACTTTGGCAATGAACTTACCCCGCTTGGAGACGTCTTCGTAGGTCAGCAGGCTAAACGGCCCCACGCCCCCCGGATTGTGGCAGGGCAGGGCGCAGTTTTTCAGGATAATGGGTTGTATGCTGGCCCTAAACGTGGGTGTTTGTGCCCGTGCAACCGGGGCAATGAGTAAGCTCAACACCCAGCATGTAGCAACTCTGCAATTCATTGGTCAGTCTATTCCTACCCGACAGCTTACTCTCCGTGCCATAGGTATTTGTTCTCTTTCAAAGATAAGGCATTCGCCTACAAAAAAAGCAGCCAGTCCTGTAGGGGACTGACTGCTTTGATAAACGTTTGTAATCCAATCTACCGCACAATGAAGTTCAGGCGGCAGTTTGAGTTGGCCTGCGATACA
>JBBRUB010000771.1:0-1952 GCA_038248175.1 Cytophagales bacterium
AGATAATCAGTTCGCGGTCAGTTCATTATTCTTCGCTCTGGGGGAAGTTGATATCGGTAAGCATAAAAATGATGTAACAACGCCCGGCTCTCTTTCACGAGGAGCCGGGCGTTGCATTTTTTAGAATTACCTCAAAAATGCCAGCGGACGAAGGCTTCCATGGCTTCGTATTCCGACAGGCCGAGCCGGGTGTAGAGGTCTGCGGTGTCGCGGTTGCGGTCTTCGGCGCGTTGCCAGAACTCGCGGGCGTCGGTAGCTTGATACAGGCGTAGTTCAATACGCAGTAATCAGGCTTTCGGCGGGGATGCCGAGCGTTTGGTGCAGTTTACGGATCATGGCTAAACTGAGCTTCCGTTTGCCGCTTAGTATCTCGGACTGCCGGGCGCGGGTACCCAATATATTGCTCAGCTCGCTTTTTTCTTTCCCCAACTGCTCAAGCCTGAACGTAATGGCTTCTATTGGACTTGGCAGCGCAATTTGATAGTGTCTATCCTCGTAGTGTTCGACGAACAGCGATAGTGCTTCCAACTCGTCTAATTCAGGCGAGTCGTCGGCCAGGTCGAGTTGCATAAGTTCGTAAACACGGGCCAGTGCATCCTCATATTCCTGCTCATTCTTAATTACTTTTAGCATAGCTGATGGTCTTTACGTCGATTTTGTTGTACTCGGCGTGCGTGCCGATCCAAACGATATAGAGTTGACCGAGCCGAAACTCAATGTCGGCAATCAGTCGGTATGCGTTGCCTTTGATGTTAAAAACAAACCGCTTGCCGGTTATAACGTCAGCACTCGGGTAGGCTTCGATTACGTCGCCGGGTTTGTGCCAGTCAGCGGTTTTTACTTCTTCAGCAAACGCTTCCAGACTTCCTTTGGCCGCAGCATGGTTCGTGTAAAATGTGACGATGGTTTTCTTAGCGATTAATCTCATTTTGCCTATTCATGCTCCCAAAACGGGAACAATTGTAGCCGAAGAAAGTTCAGGTCTATACTGTAACAAACTCCGTGACGTGAGCAATCTATAAGATCAGATGGAAGCTATGGCACAGGAAACCTACGTGGCTCGGCCCATAAAGACCGAAACCCAATACGACGAAGCCATTGCGCTCATCGATACGCTTATTGATGCCGAGGCCGGTACACCCGAACTGGATTTGCCGGAATTGGTCAGTATTCTGGTACACGACTACGAACAGCAGCGATTCCCCATCGGTACCATTGACCCCATCGAGGCCATTATGTACCAGATGGACGAACTTGGCGTTACTTCAACAGAAATGGCGGAACTGGTTGGGGGTAAAAGCCGTCTGTCTGAGTTGCTAAACCGCAAGCGTCCGCTCTCAATTCGCCAGATCAAAGCTGTCAGTACCCGGCTGTCCATCCCCGCCGATGTGTTGTTGAAAATAGCGTGAGGATTGCGTTTTCAGTAAGAAATGACCAAATTCGTCCTGTGACCGCACATGAAACCCTCGGAAGTGATGGATATTGAAAAGGTAAAAGCGGAAAAGGCCCGCCTTACCCAAGATTCATTGCCAGATTAACATAACATCACTTATACAACAGGAAATTGATTCCATACAACCGGCGCACTAAATACTGCATCATAGCTTTAAATCACCTAAGCTATCTGCGTATCATGAACAAAATAGGATTACTTCTCCTCGTTTTTATTGTCAGTGCCTGTAGCACCACCCGTCCTTTTAAAACAGGCGATGGAAAGAAGCTACCCAATAGCATTGCCGAAATCCGACGACTAAAAATTAATGGCATTAAACAATTCCTCACTATACGAGGGGTAAATCGAGCTAAGCCAATCTTATTGTGGCTACACGGAGGGCCTGGTGGGGTAGCCATGCCTTTGTACATGCACCATAGTGCAGCCTTAGAAGAGCAATTTGTAGTCGTTTACTGGGATCAACGCGGATCGGGAAAGTCGTATTCCCGTCGTGTATTAA
>JBBRUB010000772.1:0-1926 GCA_038248175.1 Cytophagales bacterium
ATATCAATCGACTCGGTAAACGGACTGGCCAGGGGCCACCGACTCACGAACGTCGATTTAAAATCCTGATAAACGCGCTGGGCAACGGCGGGGCTTTGAAAGCGGGGCTTTGAAAAATGTGCAAACAGATGGCTAATGCCGTCTGCACGGCTCCACTGCCGCTGTATCCCCAGGCAAAGCCGCTGGGCGAGTGATTACGAACGGCCAGACTTGGTCCGGGCAGTAGTTCTACCCCGTCCACATACAGCCGCTCACAGGCCGTCTAGGCCGTTGCCGAATCTGGGATGGCCATTACGCCGGCCACGGCAAAAGTTGTCTTGATGGATTTATTGATAGTCATGTTTGTACTGGACTGAGTGAGGTAACTGGTTTATTCGGGCAACACGCTCCTCAACGAACGGCAATACGTCGTTGGGAGACTCGACGCGTTACGCATCCAAACCCCAAACCAGTTGCGGGGCTACTTCCTGAAGTCGATTCTTGTAAGAGCCGGTACAGGTTAGTTTGCTGGAGTAAGCCATTAGTCTGGTCGGTTTAGATGGATTCAGGGGTGAGAAACAAAGCGGGTTGCCACGAACTTGGTGTGTATGGCTGCTGTTGCCACGAGCGAAGCAACCGGGCGTATTTTTTTCGGCCTTCGTCTATAAATGGGTCATGGATAGACCATTCTTCGACAAAGACTTTATGCGGTTTTTGCTTTTGAACACCGAAGAGAACGAGGTGCTGAACGGGTTGTCCCGACGAGCGGCACCCGTCCGCATAGTACGCAAGCTGCCGGTCGTATCCGTACCGAAGACAGCTATCCAGAAATTCTTCCTGAGTGCTGGCCGACGTAGTTTTCACGTCGGCAATGGCTTTCTGTGCGCCATAGAACATATCCAGTTTTCCTTTACAGGGCAGGCCAGTTAGTTCATCATCCCAGCAGTAAACCGTTTCAACGGCTGCGTTAGCCAGCCACGGCTGAAACGTTGCGTGAGCGCGTAGCGCGTCCAGCATTCGTTGCGTCGCTTTGGCACCGATACCAGTGTGTACTTCCGTTCGGGCAGTTAGCAACAGGTGGTGGTATTGGGTTCCAAATGCGAGGGCGGGCGAATCAGACCGGCGGGGTAATTGCCCAAATAATAGTATGTTCCTGAATTCGGTTAAATCGCTGTTGGCAATGCGGGGTAGTGCGCGGTAAGTATCCATAAGAAAGAAGAGAGATAAAGTAAGGTATTCGGCTGATTACCAGGCAATAAATTGACCCGTTGGCTCGGTATAGATGTTACCTAACCAGGCTATTCGTTGGCTGACCTCGGCTACCGTTAAGGCAGGTTCCTGCGTTTCACCCGCCCGGTTACTGCCTACGACGATGGCCACACCATGAATGGGTCCGAAACCATCGAAGCGGAAAGCGGCTGGCTGAGGATCAAGTGATAATGCGTCGTCGTCCACGGCCAGGGCATCGCCGTTGCCCTGCCGGGCGCACATGTCTATAGAATCACAGTCGATCAGTTGACGTAAAGACTCGTTCTTTCCCGTACTCTGAACCAGGGTAATGCTGCGAGTTTGGGAGTCAATTTTGATAAAGTTCATGGTCGTTGTTTCCGTTAGTTGTGTTATAAAGGTAGCCTAATTTTACATTGTAACAAATATAATTATTTGTTACAATGTAAAATATATAGCTCAATAAACCGGCTCTTTTGTTGGATGAGCCTGATGTTCACAAGGGCGAATTCGTCTTAACGTGGCCACGAAATTACTTGACAGGCGGGCGACTGCGAATCCCTCCCGTAAGTAGCTGGGCATGGCGTCAATCAACTCCTGGTACGCAGGTTGCCCAATTCGATCCGCGATATAGGCTTCGTGGACGAGGGCCACGCTGGCCACCACGTCGACAAGGCGACGTTGCCGGGCTTCGACGTTGGTACGGCTCACTACGGGGGG
>JBBRUB010000773.1:0-1899 GCA_038248175.1 Cytophagales bacterium
GCGCTACGTCGGGAGCCGCTAAGATGATGCTCGCCAATGTGTATATGATTCAGAAGAAATGGGCCGATGCCGAAACCCTGCTGCGCGACATAGTGACCAACGATACCTATCGGCTCTTGCCTGACTATAACGATGCGTTCACATTTACAAGTGCCAACAAAAACAACGCTGAATCGGTGTTTGAGGTGCAGTACCTCGAAGGAGCCGCCGGTCTTAACGGCAACCAAATTTACCAGTTTGTGCCAACGCCCATCACAGCGGCTGAGTTGGCCCCCATTACGGGTACGGTGAACCCGCAGCCACTGTCGGGCGAGAACAACAACATTCCAACGCCGGATATGATTGCGGCCTACGAACCCGGCGACCGGCGACTGGATATTTCTATTGGTTATGTGACACTAAGCCAAAGTCTGCGCGACAATAAGCGGTATCCGTACATCAAAAAATACGCCCGCCCCCACGCACAGCACCAGAACACGGGGCAAAACTGGCCGGTTTATCGGTACGCCGAGGTACTGCTGTTTCTGGCCGAGAGTCTCATTGAACAGGGCAAAACCGGTGAAGCCATTCCGTTTGTGAACCAGGTGCGGGCGCGGGCCGGGTTGCCCGCCATCACCGCTACGTCACAGGCAACTCTGCGAACAGCCATCTATCAGGAACGGCGCGTGGAGCTGGCGTTCGAGAATAAACGGTGGTTCGATCTGGTGCGTACAGGACGTGTGAACGAGGTGATTACAGCCTATGGTGCGCGTATCAAGGCCAATCCGCAGGCGTACTATTTTCCAGCCGGAGCTGTACCGCCACCCAATGCCTTCACCAATCTGGACATCTTTTATCCATTGCCGGCAGAAGAGTCTGCGTTGACTCCGTTCTTTTAAATAACATCCCTGATGGGTAGAAAGTGGGCTGCTGAACAGTAGAACAGGCCCCTTTCTGTCCTCTTGGTATCATTGATTACTTAGCTCAAAATTGGTATGATTTTTCAGAGAAAAGGAATGTCGCTGCTGCTGGCATTTGCTGGTATCGCACTCGTTGGCTCCGCCTGGATCAGTATGCAACAGACTGTTCCGGCCACCGACGGTAATCCCAAAGTCGATAAACTCAAGCTGCTGCCGGGTTTCAAAGCCGAACATCTCTACACGCCCACCGAACACGAGCAGGGGTCGTGGGTGTCAATGGCGTTCGACGACAAGGGGCGCCTGATCGTGTCGGATCAGTACGGGTTTCTGTACCGGCTTACGCTGCCGCCCGTAGGGGCTGGTTCGCAAACGCCGAAGGTCGAAAAACTCAACGTTCCGATGATGAGCGGCCAAACCACCGACCCCGCCAAAGTGGGTATGGGCTACGCACAGGGGTTGCTGTATGCCTTCAATAGCCTGTACGTGATGGTAAACAACCGCGAGAACAAAGACTTCCAGAAAGGCAGTGGTCTGTACCGGTTGCAGGATACCAACGGCGATGATGAATTTGATAAGATAACGCTGCTGAAATCCCTGAAAGGCGAAGGGGAACATGGCCCGCACAGTATTGTGATGGCACCTGATAAACAGTCGCTCTACGTCATTGCCGGTAACCATACCGATCTGCCGGAAATGGACGCCTACCGACTGCCTAAAACGTATCAGGACGATAACCTCTACCCCAAGATAACCGACCCACGCGGCCACGCGGCCACCCGTGGTGTACCCGGCGGCTGGATTGCCCACATCGATCCCGACGGCAAACGCTGGGAACTCGTCAGTGCGGGCTACCGCAACCCGTTCGATATTGCCTTCAACGAAAACGGCGATATGTTTACCTACGACTCTGACATGGAGTGGGACTTTGGTACGCCCTGGTACCGGCCTACGCGCATTTGCCACGCCACCAGTGGCAGCGAGTTTGGCTGGCGGACAGGTA
>JBBRUB010000774.1:0-1879 GCA_038248175.1 Cytophagales bacterium
AGAAATATAAAATCGAAGTGGCCCGGTAACATCTGGGGCATTTTGACAGGCATTGCCTTGGTGTAGTGCCGAAGCTCCGGCTTCGGGCGGAAAAATTAACTCTACTACTCCCCTAGCCAGAGCTTCGGCACTATACCAAGGCAATGCCTGTCAAAATGCCCCAGATGTTACCGGGCCACTTCGATTTTATATTTCTTTCCCTTCATTTTCTCGTCGCGAATGCGGGCCAGCAGTGGCTCGACGCGGTCGCGCTTCACGGCTACGAACGACATAAAGTCCTGCACGTCGATGCGGCCCAGGTCGGTTTTGTCAAGTTGCCCCTTCTGCATACAGAAGCCCGCAATATCGCCTTTGCTGAGTTTGTTTTTTCGTCCGCCACTAACGTATAGCGTTACGAAGTCGGGTGGGGCGGGCAGGGAGTAGGTTCGGTTTCTGGGCAGGATTTCTTCTTCCAGTTCAGCGGGCAGGTACTCCGGGCGGGGCTGGTCGTGGGTCAGCATGACGTAGGCGGTGCCGGTAGCATACATCCGGGCGGTGCGGCCATTGCGGTGAATGAACTCATGTTCGTGGCGGGGCAGTTCGTAGTGAATCACATAAGGCATGTCGGGAATATCCAGCCCGCGGGCTGCCAGATCAGTTGTGACGAGGTACGAAACACTGCCGTTTCGGAACCGGATCAGGGCGCGTTCACGGTCGGGTTGCTCCATCCCGCCGTGGTAGGTCGTTGCCGACAGGCCCCGTTCGTTGAGCAGCGCACTGACATACTCGGCGGTATGGCGGAGGTTGGCGAAGATCAGGGCCCCGCCTGGATTGGCTGCATCGTTGCCAAGTGAACAAAGTAAGCGAACCAGCGTGTCGGGTTGATCGGCCTCGCTGGCGTACACGACACGCATCGTCAGGTTGGCAGGTTGCTCACTGTCTTCCGTAAAATCCAGCGTTTGCGGCTTATTGAGCCGGACGAAATCGGGAATAGTAACACCCGCCGTGGCCGACACCAGCACCCGCTTGCGCAGACCCGTCAGGCCACTTACAATGAATTCCATCTGATCGTGAAACCCCAGCTCAAGCGATTTGTCGAACTCGTCCAGCACGAGCGTATGGATGTCGTCGGGCGAGAACGACTGCCGGTCGAGGTGATCGGCAATGCGTCCGGGCGTACCGATGAGCAGCGCGGGTGGATTGCTGAGGTTCTTTATTTCGGTGTCGATGGGATGCCCGCCGTAGCAGGTATTGACCTTGAAGCCGGTCCCCATTGTTTTCCAGACCTGCTCGATTTGCAGGGCCAGTTCGCGCGAGGGTGTCAGGATGAGACACTGCACTGTTCGCAAATCAGCGTTGAGTAATTGCGCAACGGGCAGTAGGAACGCCAGTGTTTTGCCGGAGCCAGTGGGGGCCATCAGCAGCGTATCGGGATCATCCAGAATGGCGGTCTGCGCGGCTTCCTGCATCGGATTCAGCGCGTCGATGCCGAGATTGCTGAGTAAATTCAGTTGTAAATCGGGTGTCATGCCCCGAAGGTACGACGCCGGGATTTAGCGTTACCTTTGTGTCGCTACAATGGTGTTTTTAACCGTACCGGCGGACCGGTGTAATTCTCCATATACTCTGTCGGTCCGCCGGTGCGGTTAAAATAATTATTCTTCGATGACTTTCACTGATTTAAACCTCAATAAACCGCTGCTCAACGCCCTCGCTGAGCTTGGCTATACCACGCCCACTACTATCCAGGCCAACGTCTTTTCGGTGGCCATGTCGGGCCGCGACGTGTGCGGCATTGCACAGACCGGTACGGGCAAAACCATCGCGTATCTGCTGCCCTGCTTGCGCCAGTGGCAGTTTCAGGCCGCACAGACCCCGCAGATTCTCATCATCGTACCCA
>JBBRUB010000775.1:0-1867 GCA_038248175.1 Cytophagales bacterium
AAACGTACAAACGCATGAAAAACCCCGGCTGGCTCTTATTGCTGCTGATTGGCCTGTCGGCCTGTGACTCAAAAAATACGGTTTACTCTGAATATGAAGACATTGCTGACGGGAAATGGTACGAAAATCACGCGCCGACGTTTACGTTTACCATAAAAGACGCATCGGTTCCGTATAACCTGTCATACAACCTCCGTAATAGTTTGTCGTATCCATATTACAACCTGTATCTGACCCGCTACCTGACCGATTCGGCGGGCCACGTGCTGGAATCGCGGTTAGATGAACTGATTTTGATGGACGCAAAAACGGGCAAGCCCAATGGTGACGGGCTGGGCGATATTTTTGACCATAAAGTGTTGATTAAACAAAACTATCGGTTCCCGAAACCGGGCCAATATTCGTTTCGGGTGAAGCAGTATATGCGTCAAAACCCGTTGCCCGATGTCCTTAGCGTCGGATTAACGGTTGAGAAAAGCGGAAACTGAAGAAGTCATTCTTACCTTTCGGCATGGAAAAATTTCTGCCCCTCTTCCCCCTTAATCTTGTTGTGTATCCGGGCGAAGACCTCAACCTGCATATTTTCGAGCCGCGCTATCGGCAGTTAGTCAATGAGTGTCTGGCCGACGAAAAAACGTTTGGTATTCCGACATTTATTGACAACAAACTGCCCGGTTTTGGCACCGAAGTTCGCATCACAACGCTCCACAAACGCTATGACGACGGGCAGATGGACATCAAAACCAAAGGCGTAGGTGTATTCCGGCTCGTGAACTTCGAAAATCCGGTGCGCGGCAAACTGTACGCCGGGGGCGAAGTTGAGCGCATAGACTTAGACGATTCGTTCAGCGCACACGCTGACCAACTCATCGAAAAACTTGACCGGCTCTATAACCTCCTCCAGATCGAAGCCGATTATGACCCCGTACTTCCTAATCTGTCGTTTCGGGTAGCTCACAAGGTTGGGCTGTCTGTTGAGCAGGAATACGAACTGTTGACGATGGACACCGAATCGGGGCGGCAGTTGTTTTTGGTGAGTCACCTCAATAATGTAATTCCAGTTGTGGCCGAGATGGAACGAACTAAACAGCGAATCCGAATGAACGGCCACTTTAAGAATTTAGACGCGCTGAATTTTTGACCACTGATTCTGTGATCTGCGCTGATCTAAACCATACACCACTCTGATTTTATGATTCGCACTGATTTTTCAGCGAAATCATAAAATCAGTGGTTAAGATTAGCGTTGAAGTTGCTCCTGCAACGACTTAATTTTGGCATTGGCATCGGCCCATTTCTGGTGTTCGCGTTCGATAATGTCGGGTTTGGCGTTGGCAACGAATTTCTCGTTAGCGAGTTTTTTTAGCACTGAATCGCGGAAACCAAGCTGATAGTCAAGGTCTTTCTGCAAGGCCGCACGTTCCTGTTCCGGGTCAACGTCGCCCACGATGTCCACAAAAAACTCGTCACCCTTTACCACAAACGAGGCTCCCCTACCCTTCTCGGCCACGTATTGAATCGGGTGCACGTTTGCCATTTTTTGCAGCAAGCCTTCAAACGGCTCATACCGGCCCACGCCGGTGGTTTTAATGGCAAGCGGCAGGGTAATTTTGGGCGATAATCCTTTGCTGTTCCGCAGGTTACGGATAATTGAAATTACGTCGAACAGCCGGTCAAAATCAATCAGGATTTGCCCGTCAACGGGTTCTGCAACCGGGAAACGGGCTACGCAGATGCTACTGCCGGGTTCGCGGTGGCGGATGTCCTGCCAGATTTCTTCGCTGATAAACGGCATAAACGGATGCACCAACGTCATGAGTTTCTCAAAAAAATCAACCGTCGTGTTGTAGGTATCCTGGTCAATCGG
>JBBRUB010000776.1:0-1843 GCA_038248175.1 Cytophagales bacterium
CCCCTTCTTTCGATGTCATTTTCATGGATATTCAGATGCCCGACATGGACGGTGTGGAAACGACCCAACATTTGCGGAAGGAGTTTGGCAAGCAGTTACCCACCATTGTGGCTATGACTGCGTACTCGATGCGGGAAGACCGCGAACGCTTTATTTCGCAGGGACTTGACGACTACATTGCCAAGCCCATCCGCGCCCAGAGCCTGATTGCTAAGGTAAAAGAACTGGTCGATGCCCGGCAGCGGGCTGGTGGCAACGGCCCCGCTGCCGGGAACAGCGGGCAACTGATAGCCACACCCCGCCCCGAGGTAGTGGCAGAGCCGGGCCTGCCCATACTTGACGAAGCCATTGTGGGGCAACTGCGCGATATTGGCGGACAGGAACTGGTGGACAGCATCATGGAGGAGTTCGTGACCGAAGCAACCGATCTTGTAAAAGGCAGTTTGGTCGCCTACGCCCTGGGCGACATCCCGACGGTGAAAAACCATCTGCACACCCTCAAAGGCAGCGCAGGTACCATCGGCGTGGCCCGCGTAGCCGACATTGCCTGCACCGCCGAAGGCAAACTGAAGCTAAACGACAGCAGTGGCCTGAGCAATACGTTACATGCACTGGAGCGGGAGTTCAACGAGTTTCTGGCCGTGCGGGGGCAATCAATCCCGCACCGGAAATCGACGTAGCTGCCCTTCGAGGTCCTGAATGGCCCGTTGTAACTCACGCTTGTCGGGCGTGACAGGCAGGTAGAAGGGGGCTGAACCAGTCTGCCAGGCGGGTCGGGCATTGGCACCAAGTTTGATACGCAACCGGTAGTCGCCCTGACCTGTCGAGGTGGTGCTGAATGATAAGGCCGGTTCTACGAACGTTAGTTTAGGAGACAGTTCGCGCTCGTCGGCTACGGAGCGTATCCAGTTGAGTAGCAGTTCCAGTTCCCAGGTCGAGAGTACGGGCGCGGTACGGGTACAGTCTTTATCCTTGTAATGGGTTTTCAGACTGACAATGAGCCAGTTTCTGTCCATAAAGTAGGGCGAGTCGGTGCATTCGTAGTCGAGGATATTCAGTTCAAAAACGCCTTCGGGACCGGTGAGTTTCATGATTGAGTGAGTTAGAAAGGATGAAGAAAGAGGGAAATTCAGAAAAGCAGTGCAGCGTGGGCCAGCATAACAAGTCAACGCCAACGCAGTCAGGCCATCAGCAATAACCAACTGATAACAAGCGATGTATAAAGGGCGACTCACCCAACCGAGCTAATAGGATATAATGTCAAACTTAACCAAAAAAGTAATACTACCGAACAAAGGGAGGTTACTTTTCCTGAATTTCTCCTGAACGGCCTTCCAACCCATTTCGCCAGCTGCCGACCGTTCGGTAAGAACCGCGTATAGGGAGTCTCCGTTTTGGGTTTGCCGATTTAACGCTTTAATTTCACCACCCAAACAGAAAACGATCTCCCCAAGCCTTATGTCAGCTTCCAAACGTGTCCTGATTGCCGAAGATAGCTCCGTTATTCAGAATCTGGCCCGCAAAATCCTGGAGTTCCAGAACTACGATATTACCGCCGTTAAAAACGGTGAGCAGGTCTTGCAAATCCTGGAAAAAGAAGATTTCAACATTCTGCTGCTCGACATCAATATGCCCGTTATGGACGGCATGGAGTGCGTTCGGCGGGTGCGTGCGCTGGACGACTCGGCCAAAGCTGAAGTACCAATCGTGGCCATTACGGGCAACGCCAAGAACTATACCGAAGAAGAATTCAAAACGGCTGGTTTCAACGATGTACTCGTTAAGCCCCTCAACTTCGACCGCCTGGTTGAAGTCGTCAATCAACTCACAGATAAATAAGGAG
>JBBRUB010000777.1:0-1840 GCA_038248175.1 Cytophagales bacterium
AGACAAGTGCTTTCATTTTTGTCATGCTGACGAAAGAAGTATCTACGTCGGTGGTTTGAAAGGTGGTATGCTACTGCATCGGTGGTCCAACGAAGATGCTTCCTTCGTCAGCATAACAAATTACTGCCTTTGATATATTCTGACGAATGCTTCTGCTGGTATCTGGTCGAACTCGCCCGCAGTCAGGCGGGAATTAATTTCGTAAGTTACCACTTCATCGACTGTATCGGGCAGTTCGCCGAAGAGGTTGGAGGTTATGGCGTTGGTGTAGCGTTTTTTGATCCAGATTAGCCGCTGTTCGGGTGTTTTGCCCCAGGCCGGATTGTCGCCCAAAACTAAGCCAATCTTTGTCCAGTCGTTGAAAAAATACTCCTGCAATAACGGAATAATCCGGTCACGGAAGGCACCGCAAAGTTCGTTGTGGGTTTGTAGGCCGGTCAGGTACGCGTGACCAAGCTGATGATCGCGGTCCAGCAGGTATTCAATGCGTTCGTTGACGGTATGCAGCAGCTGCGGCAAATCAATGCCGTCGTCGGTGAGGGATAGTACCGATGGATCGGGTTGCATTTCGCGGAAGGCGAAGCGCCGGCGGAGGGCCAGATCGAGCAGGGCGATGGACCGGTCGGTGGTATTCATCGTACCCACCACGTACAGGTTCAGCGGCACGCCGAAACGTTCCTGCGAGTAGGGGAGGGTGGCCCAGAGTTCGTGGTCGCTGCCGAGCCGTTTGTCGGTTTCGAGCAGCGTAATCAACTCGCCAAAGACGCTGGATACGCTGGCCCGGTTTACCTCGTCGATGAGCAGAAAATACGCCGGTGCATGGCGCAGTTTACGGGCGCGAACGTCGGGTGCGTCGTTCAGACAGTCGGCCAGCGTGGCATATCCCGCCAGTTGAATGGCCGACAGGCAGGCTTTATAAAACACCCCTTTCCTGACGCGGTAGCTGATTTGCCCGCCCAGTACTTCGGGCCGGATACCCTCCACAAATTCTTCGTAGCTGTACGACGGGTGAAACGTAATCAGCGTAGCGTTGTTGCCGGACAAATACGGTTGCAGTGCAAAAGTTTTGCCGGTACCGGGCGGGCCGAACAGAATCAGGTTGTGCGGCTGGTTAGGTGTGGCAATTTGCGCGGCATATGCTGGTTCGGATTCTTGGGCAATGTGGCCATTTGGCTGATAGTTGCCGAGCGTAGGGTCATCGGCCAGCCGGAGCAGTTCGCTCAGGAACGCATCATCTTCGGCGGCTTTGTAAATGTCAGCATTGTGGTGGGCTACGTGCGGGCCGCGTTTGGCGGTTTCGACCAGTTCGGGCAGGCAGTCTTCCCAGCATTTACGAATGACCGGGTGGTGCAGTAAATGCGCACTCGACTGCCCAATCACGACCGATATGTAATCTGATTTATCGCTCAGCGGTACAAAGTCAACCTCCCGAATGTCGGTTAGTTGCTCCCGGCAGCTTTTTTTGATCGTGAGCCAGTACTCTACTTCACTTCGGGTTGGCTTGAGAATGCGCAGGGCCAGAAAAAAATTGACATTGGCCGTGATGCTTCGGCGGTCTTTGCGCACGGTAAACGCCAGCCGGGCGTCGCCGTTGGGCAGGTTTACGATATCGATCAGTTCTTTGAGTAACCCGAAGAACCGCCGGATGGCTTCGGGATGGCCGATGTCGCGGATGCGGTCAGTAAGAGGCTGCGGCTGGGTTTGGGTCTGCATGGAGGAGGTCAGATGGGCGAAACTACAACTTTTCGGGGTTTTTTGGCTGCGTTCCAATCGGGTAAACATGGTTTTAGACAGACAAATAACCCCGAAAAGTTGTAGTTTCGCCTAATCAATTTATGAC
>JBBRUB010000778.1:0-1784 GCA_038248175.1 Cytophagales bacterium
AGCGGAAGTTAAACCGATCAACCTGCGTGATGGGCGTTTGCAGGCTGGTGGGTTCAGGCAGACGGTAAATCTGCACCACCCCCCGATTCCCGTCATTATAGCCAATGTCGCCGATGTAGAGGTAATTGACGCCATCCTGCGGGCCGGGTCCGTTGGCCAGTTCCTCCCAATCGATATTTAAAAAGCGTGGTACGCTAATCCGTCCTTTAAGCTTGCCGTCGTGACCCAGCAGGGTTAGTTCTGCCGGATTGCCGCTATCTTCCTGCACCCAGAGGTTACCGGGCTGACTGCGGCTGTCCACTATGCCCGACGCTTCGTCGATCAGGCCGGGGGTTATGGGCGTGATGACAGGGTCGGCAAACTCGACCTGATCCACGCCGGGTAGGGTGAGTTTGCAGGCAGAAGCCATGAGCAGAAGAAGACCGAAAATGAGTATGCGCATGATGCTGTTTGAGATTGTATGAGTACCCCAAAGTAACGAACGAATTATTAATTGTGAATGAGCGAATGAATGAATATAGCTGACGCCAGTATCTCTCACTTTAGCCATATTCACTCCGCTTCGGCGGACCGATTCAAAATTAAACCGGCAGCAGCACCGTAAACGTGGCCCCTTCGCCGGGTCGGCCTTCGGCGCGGATATAGCCCTGATGGTTTTCAATGACTTTCTGCACAATGGCCAGCCCAATGCCCGTTCCCTGATACTCGTTGCGGTTGTGTAGCCGCTGAAAAACCTGAAAAATCTTCTCGGCCTGGTGTGAATCGAAGCCAATACCATTATCGCTCAGTTCAAATCGGTAAAATTGAGTTGCGTTGTCGCTGGCAGAAACCGGGAGACCCGTGTCGCGCCCGCGCTGCACGGTGTATCGAAGCTGGAGTTCGGGCTGACCACCGGGTTTAGTGAACTTGAGCGAGTTGCTGATCAAATTCTGGAACAACTGCCGCAGTTGGATCGCATCGCCCGTAATGGTGGGCAGGGTGTCGATCCGAACAAGCGCGTTTCTCTCCGCAATAGCCCGTTCCAGGTCGCCGGTTACTTCACGAACGACCTTGTTCAGATCAATGGCTTTCTCGTTTTCCCGTTTGGTAGCAATGCGCGAGTAGGCCAGCACGTCTTTGATAAGTACCCGCATCCGCTCGGCTGCCGATTGCATCCGGCCCAGCATATCCTTGCCCGAATCGTCAAGTACGGGGGCGTAACTGGTCTGGAGAATATCGCCAAACTGCTGAATCTTGCGCAGGGGTTCCTGCAAGTCGTGGCTGGCTACGTAGGCAAACTGTTCGAGGTTTTTGTTGCTGCGCTGGAGATCAATGACCGACGCTTCAAGTTGCTGCTGGAGTTTTTTGAGTTCCGTAAAATCGCTGAACGTGACCAGTATCTCGTGGTTGATACGGGTAGCCACGATGTTGACCCAGGCATCTACCCCGTCGCCTTCGTAATGAAAATCGAACTGTGTTTGGCCCCCTGATAAGCACAGGGCTTTGTAGCGGTCAAAGAGACCATTTTGTTTGTAGTCGGGAAACCAGTTGCTGGCCAGCGTACCCGAAGCGGTTGCGGAATCCTGCCCGGCAAAGGCGGCTACTGTTTTGTTGGCAATTCGATATCGGAAATCGACCAGCTCACCCGATTCATCAAACTCGGGACTAAACAGGAAAATGCCCGTCTGCGACATGTCGATGACGGTTTGCAATTCTGCCGCTGACTGTTCTATCGCCTGCGACGCCCGCTTTAGAAGGGTCGTGTCGGTAAACGTGACTACAAAGCCATCGCCGAGTTTCTGCGC
>JBBRUB010000779.1:0-1767 GCA_038248175.1 Cytophagales bacterium
ATACATCACTTATTTACAGCGGCTCAAAGTCGCTGACCGAAACCGTTGAGGGTACGGGCCTGACCGTGGGCCAGTTAATTCTTTCTCCTACCCGTACCTACGCACCGGTAGCGAAGGTGTTGCTGGACGAACTGCGTCCGCAGATTCACGGTATGGTGCATTGTTCGGGCGGGGCGCAGACCAAAGTGCTGCATTTTGTTGATAATTTGCACGTCATAAAAGATAACCTGTTTCCTATTCCGCCCCTGTTTCGACTCATTCAGCAGGAGAGCGGTACCAGTTGGCAGGAAATGTATAAGGTCTTTAACATGGGCCACCGGCTGGAGATTTACCTGCCCGCAGTACACGCCCAGCGGGTTATAGAGATTTCGGAATCGTTCGGCATTGCCGCGCAGGTTGTGGGCCGGGTCGAAGCGTTTATGGGAAAGCGTGTCACGATCCAGAGCGAGGTTGGCGAGTTTGTATACTAAAAATTTGAAAGTCAGTAGTTGATAGATACCTTGCAGAGTAATTATCTTCTGAATAGGGGTCTGTCTATGAACCGATTACGCACTATTTTTCTGATTTTGGGTTGGCTGGCCGCTTTGCCAACCCTGGCACAAACCGCGCCGTTTACCGGCATCTGGAGCTTTGAGGGCGACGACAACGGTTCATCGACGAATACGTTCATCAACGTATCGTCGGTCAGCTATAAAGATGTAAACAAGTTTGGTGCAAATCCATACACAACAGGATATGTCAATCTTGGCGTCAATATCCAAAACTGGCTTACTGGTGCTTGTACCAACAGCGAGTACGCAGAATTCAGCGTGCAGCCCACCGGCACGGCCAGACTAACGCTGAATGTGCTGTCATTTGCTTTCTCCCGAACGGCGCAGGGACCACAGCAAGTCAGTGTTCGGTCAAGTGCCGATGGATTTGGGGCGGATATCTTCTCACAAAGTACCAGCGAGAATTATCAGGTTGCCACGATTAGCCTGAGCAGTCCAGCCTTTACCGATCAGAGCGGATCAATCACCTTCCGAATCTACGGCTGCAACCCAATGGCGGGTGGGGGGCTGCTGAAGTTAGACGAGATTCAGCTTAGCGGCTCATCGCTCCCCGTTACGCTCCTGTCCTTTACCGCCAAACCCGACGGTAACCGCGTGCAACTGGCCTGGACAACCACCGCAGAGCAAAACGCTGACCGCTTTATCGTAGAACGCAGTACTGACCTGACCGAGTTTATACCCGTAGGCGAAGTACCTGCCAAAGGGACTACCGACCAACGGCAGGACTACGGCCTGACCGACCCTAACCCAACGCCCGGCACCAACTACTACCGCCTGAAACAACGCGATTTAGACGGTGTCACCACACTCTTCAAACCCGTATCGGCCATTGTCCGCACCGACGAACCGGCTATTTCCGTCTATCCCAGCCCCGTCGATGCCGACCGCATTCACCTCCGGCTCTGGAATGCCGACGGAGCCACCGTCCGGCTGCTGAACGTACGGGGCCAAACCATTCAAGGCCAACTTAACCGCACGCCCGGCGAAGCGGATTTCCGGCCCGCGCAGCCACTTGTAGCAGGTTTGTATGTGCTGGAGGTCCTGACCCAACACAAACGGCAGGTGTTGCGGGTGCTGGTAAAGTAGGCTGCCGGTGCCGTTGCGGAAAATTTCAGCAACATTTTGCTGATTTATACGAAATTTGGGACTGTTTTTTTATATTAGGACTTTCGCTCAGAACCGAATTGCTTGTATTCTTGGGTTGGCCAGTTCACTC
>JBBRUB010000780.1:0-1750 GCA_038248175.1 Cytophagales bacterium
AACAAACTCGTGGCCGACGCCCGCAAAACAAACCCGACGTTTACGCTCATAAACTAACCGGCTTAGCTTTCATCTGCCCGCTCTCATGCTACGATCCCTGATTGCCGTTGTGCTGCTCGCCAGCTACCTGTTGGTAGCGGGGGTTGGTGGCATGAACCGCCCGGAAGATCGGCGTGAGCGGGTTTTGGTACAGACCAGTCAGAATGATCGGTACGTGACCGACTGCCGGTACCTGCGCATGGACGGTCTGGAATCGTTTTTAAACGAAGCCCTGGCTACCCGATACCAACAGGCTGATGACACCGCGCCAAACCGGTCAATTTCGGTAGTATTTGGCATTGATGCGCACTGCCTGCCTATTATCATTTCTTTCTCGTTTATCCCTTCCGGTCAGTCTCCCCACCTGATCAGCCGGTACCGAATGGTTGCGCTGACCATTCTACACCGGCTCATTGACGCGCCCCCCTGGAGAGCATAAGACCCACTTACTTGTACGCGGGCCTTGTAACGTATAGCCCTCGGTCTTATTTTTCCATTGCGCCCATACTGGCTATACAGGCCAGTACGTGATGCTTTTCTACGCGTCTGTCAATGAAATCAATCTTACTTTTTCTCTTTGTCAGCATTGGCTTACCCGCCTTTGCCCACCTCGGTACGCTGTCGGGTGTGGTATATGACCAGTCCACCCGACTGCCCGTTATGGGCGTAACCGTCCAGTTGGCCAGCGTTGGCCGCACCACTCAGACCAACGAACTGGGTCAGTATCGCTTCGATAATTTAGTGGCGGCTTCGTATTCCGTTAGCCTATCGCACGTGGGGTTCAAATCCCAGATGCTGGTGGCCGCTGTAGAAGACGACCGGATAACATCCGTGAAAACGATACTGACTACGGCACCTATTGAACTGAGCGAAGTCAGAATTTCATCGCAGCGGGCGCACGACCAGCAGTTAATCAGCAACTTAGACATCAAACTGCGCCCCATCGTTAACTCGCAGGAGATTTTACGGATGGTGCCGGGGCTGTTCATTGGGCAGCACGCAGGGGGCGGCAAGGCCGAGCAAATATTTTTGCGCGGCTTCGACCTCGACCACGGCACCGACATTCGCCTGACGGTTGACGGGATGCCGGTTAATATGGTGTCGCACGCGCACGGACAGGGGTATGCCGATCTGCACTTCGTAATCCCGGAACTGATTGAGGGCGTCGATTTCAAGAAAGGGCCGTACCACACTGATAAAGGTAATTTTGCCACGGCAGGCTGGGTTGATTTCCGTACCAAAACGGCCCTCGACCGCTCGTTTGCCAAGCTTGAAGCGGGGCAGTACGGTACCATCCGGGCGGTGGGCGGGCTGGATCTGTTGCACCTGAACAAGGCGGTCAAAAAGGTTGATGAACGGGATCAGTCGGCTTACATTGCGTCGGAGTATTCGTACACCAATTCGTATTTCGACAACCCGCAGCAGTTCAGGCGACTGAACGTAATCGGCAAATACCACAGCCACATTACCCCTAATACCCACCTGACCCTGACCGGAACCACGTTCTGGAGTAAGTGGAACCATTCGGGCCAGATTCCCGACCGGGCCGTTGAATCGGGGCTGACCGGCTTCTTCGGCTCCGTTGACCCGACCGAAGGGGGAGAAACCAGCCGCACCAATGCCAACCTCCAACTCGTGACGGTAACGCCCCGCAACCACATCATCAAAAACCAGCTTTTTTACAGCAACTACAACTTTGAGCTGTATTCTA
>JBBRUB010000781.1:0-1746 GCA_038248175.1 Cytophagales bacterium
AATACCTGCGGCAATATCATTTCAGGGCAGGTATTTGACCGAACGGCGGAGGCAATGCAAAACCGGCTGGGTAAGAACGTACAGCGGAAGCAGAACATCAACATTCAGTCGGAAGATACGACCCACGGTATTTCGACGGAGTTGAATTTTATGGTACCAGCCGCTAAAATGGGTATGCTGTCGCAGGGCTGGATGGCGGGCGTCGTATCCGATAACGTGGGGCAGGAGAGCCGGCACAAAGCCTTCCATAGCCGCATCGCCATTGACGAAGCGGAATTCAGTGCCGAACAAAAGGTTAAGGAATTGCCCGACTTTTCTATTTTTGCCGACGGTGATGACGGACTGACGGACAAAGTCCAGGCCAACTATCACCAAATCAAACAGGATATTACTGATCTGGTCGCGGCTGAACTGGCCCGGGTGAACGACAAATACAAGCCCGAATGAACAAAGTCGACATCTCCATCATTGCCCAGCGATTCATCAGTTTGCGCAGGCATCTGGGAGAGCGCACGAATACCAGACTAACCGTTCAGGACGTGGCCGATCAGGCAGGTATTGCCCACCAGAAGATGGGTCGGCTGGAACATGGGAAGGGGGGTTGGGAGAGTTTGATTCAGCTTCTGCTCTTTTATCGGTCACAGGGCTATAACATCGACTGGATTCTGGTTCCCGACAACGCCACCATTCCTATGATGCTACCATCAGGGGGAAATCTGCTGGTCATCAGCGAGATGATTCAGAAGCTAAGTCAGCAACTGGCCCACGACCACACAAAAATCAGCAACGAACTGCGTAAGCTGGGCTACATTCCGCTGGAGGATAAACCGTTGTCTTCCGCGTCAATGGATTTGGATGCCGGTACGCCCGAGGTGTTCGACTTCTCGTAAAGGCGGAGTCGGTAGCGAGGTAAAAAACAGAACGAAAACGGGTCGATGGCAGACCCGTTTTTCTTTATGACGTAGTGCAAATGAGGGCCGGTAGTCTGCCCCGTTGATCCCACCCGGCCAATTTCCTGATTCCGGACTACCGCGTCGCCGGGCCTGACGCAGAATGCACTCAGATGGCCATATACCGTCTCAAATCCAAACGCATGCCGGATGTGAACGTAGGCACCCAGCCCGGCATCATAACCCGCTCGAATAACCTGGCCCTCAGCCGTTGCTTTCACGACCTGGCCCAGCGCAGCCCGTACGTCAATACCCCTGTGAAACTGCGTATGTTGCCGGATAGGGTGGGAGCGGGGCCCAAACGGAGACGTCACCCGAAAGGCTTCGATGGGCAGATCGATGGGCAATACTGAGGGAAGCCGGTTTACCTGTTTTGATTCAGGCGGGAAGTAGAGTAGCATGTGTTTTATCTGAGCGTAACTGACAGCCGTGTTCAATAAGGCGACCTCTAGTGAGTCCTGTACCGCAGGAAACGAATCAACCGTAGCAACGACCGATTTCACGACGAAACGCCCACTGGCTACTACCTGATGAAAACGACCGTTGTTGGGTGTCACGTAAACGGCTGTTAGAAGCAAAAATCCTGTAGTCAATATTGAAACCATTATTCAATAATAGACTTTTATAAGTTCAGTAACTTTAGATTTTAAATTTAGCTAATAAATTGGGGTAAGTAATGAGACAATATTGGTTAAAACAGGCTAAGTACTCGTATTATTGCAAAATGAAGACCAAACGCTACATCGATTTAGAGCCAACTGAGGTGCTAACTTTACAGGAAGGCGGCTTTGTTGCA
>JBBRUB010000782.1:0-1741 GCA_038248175.1 Cytophagales bacterium
ATGAAACCGCCACAGAAACTTCACCTGATGCTCAGTCCAATGCGCCAGCCATGCACCAATCAGATCGAGAGCCAGCAGCCCCACAATAACATCGGCCCAGAGCGGCATTTGTACCCACTGCAACAGGCCAACACCGTTTTGTACGGTCCAGTCGCTGGTACGCAAGAGCAGAAACGCCAGCGCGAAGTTGACGATGATGGTGGTCAGCGTAAAAAAGAAGTTGATACCCGCGTGGTGAACTTTCCGGTAGCTGAACCGGAACAGCGGCACCGCGCTTTCGATAAGCCAGAAAACGGTAATGCCCCCCATTAGGATTAAACTTCGGTGCAGCGACGGGATATGCTCGAAGTAGTTGATGATACTTTCCATGACCAGTTGTAGTATTTCAGGATTGAACTAAACAAAAATAAGTATAATTTAACGTGCAGGCTGAGTTCTGATGCGTAGAGACGGATATTTGCATCTCTACGCGTCTATAGCATCTTCATCAATCCAAAATTTGCTGTTGCTGACGCCAGTGAGACGCAAGGTATTGCGTCTCTATATAACCGCAGACTGATATATGCCCCACCCCAAATGTGCCCGCGAATCTGTAACGGTGATGACCGAAATGGTTTTGCCCAATGATACCAATACCCTCAATAACCTGATGGGGGGCCGCCTGCTCCATTTCATGGATATTGCAGCAGCCATTGCCGCCCAGAAACACTCCAACCGCATCGTCGTGACGGCCTCGGTCGATAATGTATCGTTTGCTGAACCCATCCGGCTGGGCAACATCGTAACGATGAAAGCACAGGTAACGCGCTCCTTCAACTCGTCGATGGAGGTCTTTATTGAGGTTTGGGCCGAAGATATTCCGGCGGGTATCCGGGTCAGCACCAACAGCGCGTTTTACACGTTTGTGGCCGTTGACCAGAGCGGCAGACCCATCGAAGTGCCGGGCGTTATTGCTGAAACCGACGAAGAAAAAGACCGCTACGCCAGTGCCCTCCGCCGACGGCAGCTCCGGCTCGTGCTGGCCGGACGCATGAATGCTCAGGACGCCAACGAGTTGCGGGAATTTTTGCAGGTCTGAACCGTTCTCAACCGGGATTTTCACAAGATCCTTACGATTAAACAGGATTTGTGTCGGGCGGGCGATCCTGAAAATCTTAAAAATCCCGTAAAATCCCGGTTCAGACTGATTCAGACAATTCACTGAGGCAGCCGCAGCGACTGCCACGTTACCATCTGCCACTGTCCTTTCTTCTTGACATACACATCGGTATAGCTTAGTTTGAGGTCAGCAGCTGGCGGGACGTTTTTTATCTGGCAAATACCCTTGATAACAGCCGTGTTACCGTACACGCGCACGTTCTGCTCCATTACATCAATGGCTCCATAATTAGATTTACCGCTGCGGATCGACTCGATATACGACTGCTTGGTATCTGTGTTGCCATTGGAATGGGCGTAGATAAGATCATCGGCCAGTACTTTGTCCAGCATGGCATAGTCTTTACTCACCTGCGCGTCGAACCGGCGTCGTTCGGTATCAATCACGGCTTTTTCATCGTTGGACTGAGCCACCACAAACTGGGGAGCGAGCAATAGGCAGAGTGTCAGGATATGTTTCATGGTTTTTAAAAGTCATTTTTTTGTGGTTGATAGTCGTGCTTCGTAATTCGTTACATTCGCTATAAACAAAAAGAGTAACGCTAACTTATTTACTATTCAGTTCGGTGATGGCCTGATAGAC
>JBBRUB010000783.1:0-1690 GCA_038248175.1 Cytophagales bacterium
GATTTATCGGCCCTTAACGAGCGTGTCGAGATTAAAACGCCCTTTCCCGTCACGCCCCGCAGCCGACAGGCCGATTATCCACTGCTCAACCTCCTGTTTCAGATAACAACGGCCAGTCGTCTGTATCTGGTCACCTTCGGCAAAACCAATGCCCTGATTGCCAACGCGTCACGGGTAGAAGCCTACGGCGAGTTAACGCGCGAAGAGCAATACGTTTTCCTGCTCGAAACGGCCTGGTGCTACGCTGATTGGGGGGCACTCGACAACGAAGGACGCAGCGGCCTGGGAGCCGAGTGGTTTCGGCGGGGTTTTCATCAATTGCTAAAAAATCCAGTGGGCAGCAACGTTACGCTGTATGAGCGGTGGGGCGGTGAGCATGATGACCCGCAACGGATCAATATAACGTCAATGAGCAACGCCTATATACGGGCCGGTCATTGGTTCGGCTGGTACGACATGCAGGAAATTCAACAGGAAAAACGCGATAACTACAGCCTGCAACTGGAGCGGGTTACGCTGACCGGGTGGGGCCAGCAGTGCCTAACGCTGCTACTTGGCCAACGCCCGTTTCACCGCTGGAATCAAAACGCCGATGGCTACGTGCTGATAAGCGATACCGATGATACCGACGCCGAACCCGTTGACATAAATACGTTTGCCGACGTATTCCGGACTCAGTTCCATGAACCGGCATTAATCAGCCTGTACCCTGTTAATCCGAACCCGCAAACGGGCGAGGTATGGCTTCGGGTCGAGTTGCCGCACAAGGTTTCCCGCCTGATTGCGCTGCCCGTTTCAGACTCGCTCGATGATTTACATTTGATGATTCAGGATGCCTTCGAGTTCGACAACGACCATCTGTACGGTTTCTATCTCAATCTGCGCGACCCGTACCGGGGAAAGCAGTATTTCGACCCGCGCCCTGAACCGGGCTGGGCCGATGGCTACCCCGCCGACGAAACTACACTGGCCAGCCTGAACCTGTACGAAGGCCAGCGACTGCTGTATAGATTTGACTTTGGCGACACATGGAAATTTGTGCTAACCGTAGTGCGGCACCTGCCGGAGCAGAACGGGACGAAAGCGCGTGTTGTAGAAAAAGCAGGAAAACCGCCGGAGCAGTACGGAGAAAATCATTGGTAAAACCCCGGTGGTAACTGGTGGCGTTGGCAAGCTGTTGGAAGATAGTTTCAGAAAACGTAACAGCAAAACGGATTACGCCGGTTGGTTCAGTTGCCCGGCCAGGGTAGCAATGCCCTCGGCGAAGCTGCGGGGCGCGTAGCCCAGTTCCTGACGGGCTTTGTCGATGAGGAAGCCGGTGCGGGGTGGTCGGCGGGCGGTTTGGGTGAAGGTCGAGGCATCGGCGCGGGTGATCAGCGATTTGTCGAGGCCGAAATAATCCGCCGTTTGGATGGCCATTTCGTAAGGTGTCAGCACCTCTTTACCCGAAATATTAAAAATACCCGCAGCCTGTTTCTGGGCGATAAGGGCGCAACCCATAGCCAAATCTTCGGCCAGCGTAGGGCTGCGAAACTGATCGGTTACGACTTTAATGGTCTTGCCGTCTTCCAGCGATTTTTTGACCCACAGAATGATGTTGCTCCGGCTCATGTCATGCGCTATGCCATAAACCAGCACCGTGCGGGCGATGCCCCACGCCAGGCCGCTGTGCTGCACCACTTTTTCTGCC
>JBBRUB010000784.1:0-1641 GCA_038248175.1 Cytophagales bacterium
ACTTCTTCGCCCGTAGAACAGCCCGCGTGCCAGATTCGAATAAACGGCTTGGCAGTTAGTGTAATCAGGATACTGGTGCGCAGGGTCTGATAAAGGGTCGGGTCGCGGAACATCTCGGTTACGTTCACGGTCAGTTCTTTCACAAACCGCTTTACGTAATCAGGTTCAGACAGCAGCCGGTAGCGCAGTTCAGCAAAACTCGGAAACTTATCAATGGTTAGGAGCCGATTTACGCGCCGTTTCAGCGATGCCCGGCTGTAATGCATGAAGTCGTACCCGTGCTGATCCAGCACGTCATTCAGCAACAACTCACGTTCCTCGTCACGAATCATATGCGATCCCCCAAAAATTTACCCAGACAACCACACCCGCAGGAGCGAAATGAGCTGGTCCACGTCAACGGGCTTGGTGATGTAGTCAGAAGCTCCGGCTTCAATGCACTTGTCACGGTCGCCGGTCATGGCTTTGGCCGTTACGGCAATTATAGGCAGGTTCTTCCACTGGTCATGTTCACGAATGGCGCGGGCAGTTTCGTAGCCATCCATCTGGGGCATCATCATATCGAGCAGTACGAGATTAATGGCCGGATTATCACCAAGTATTTGCAGGGCCTCTTTACCGTCGAGCGCCGGAACAACGGTCATATTATACTGCTCCAGCGCTTTTGAAAGGGAGAAGATATTACGCACGTCGTCGTCGGCCACCAGTACGGTTTTTCCCGCCAGCACCTGATTGAATGCCCCCAGTTTACGGGCCGCTCCGTTGCCTGTATTCTGCCGGTTTTCGTCCACGATGTGCAGAAACAACGACACCTCGTCGAGCATCCGCTGGTATGAATGGGCGGTTTTGACGATGATCGAATCAGCATACTTCTTGATCTTCAGTTCCTCGTTCATCGACAGGCTTTTGCCGGTGAAAACAATGATGGGCAGGTCTTCCAGACCGGGACTTTTCTTGACTGCTTCGAGCGTTGCGTAGGCTTTTTCGTTGGGGATACCCATGTCCAGAATTACGCAATCGACCTCATTTTTTTTCAGTGCTTCGATGCCTTCTGAGATATCGCTTTTGAGTTCAGTGTTGATATTGAAGGACTCCAGAAAATACGCCAGAGCGCGGGCATGTTTTGGGTTGTCTTCAATGATGAGTACTTTTTTGGCGTCCCGCGCCAGCACGTGTTCAATCTTCTTGAAAATCTCCTGCATCTGCTCAAAGGTCATCGGCTTATCAACAAAGGCAACCGCCCCCTTCATGCGGCTCTCGGTTTTCATCCGGTACGATGACATCATGTGTACCGGAATGGGCCGCGTAAGGGGGTTGGCTTTCAGGGCGTCTATAACCTGCCAGCCGCTCATAATGGGCAGCTGAATGTCGAGTAAAATAGCCAATGGCCGGTACTGAACCGCCAGTTTGGGGCCATCGTCGCCCCGTACCGCCACAATGCCTTTGTACCCTTTATTGCGGGCATAATCGAGCAGTGATTTAGCAAAGTTCGTGTCATCTTCTACGATCAGGATTACCTTATCGCCCTCCGCAACAATATGGCGGTCGTCGGGAACAGGTTCAGGTATAGTCGCGCTGATATAATTACCGGCTTTGGCAGCGGGTGTAGCTACTGGCGCGGAGGGTACTACGGCGGTCGGC
>JBBRUB010000785.1:0-1588 GCA_038248175.1 Cytophagales bacterium
CAGGGGCGTGTAAGGCAAAAAGTGAGAAGGTGCGGAGTGTTCATTTGAATACTCCACACCCCTCCCAAACTGCGTAAACTATTTAACCTTTGCCGGTTCGGCAAGGGTGGCTGTTTCGGGCAGGAAGCCCTTGCGCCGGAGGAGGGCATCGGTAAAACGCAGATCGTTATCGCTCGTGAAGATGGTGTATGGCAGGTACAGAAACTGCGCCTTGGCCAGTCCTTTAGTAACGGCGCGGGTAAACCAGTTGGCCTTCATCCCTTTCATAGCTTCGGCATTGTCCAGAAACAGGATGTAGGCGTTTTTGTCTTTCTCGACACTACCAATCTGATTCCATTTCAATATGCCGCCTTCCTTGGCGTTGATACGCATCAGAATCTGACGGCTGTCAATTTCATAGACATACTTTTGAAACAGCGGTTTGCTCTGCTCCATCTGGGCGATACCCGTAATCTGAACGCCCCAGAAGAGTACGTACAGGATAGTAAGCAGGACAATGACAATGTAAATCCAGTAGTTAGGATAGACGCCGGTCACACTCAGCACGACGTTCAGCAGAATCAGCCCCAGCGGTACAAAGCCCCACTTCCAGTTTTGCAGCACCCACTGCCGCAGGGCCACGCTGATGTACGTTTTTTGCTCTAAAGCGTATTTTTTGGTCTTGACAATCATAACTCGTTAACGAAAACACAAAGATAACGCAATCGGCTGGTCAGTCGGTCAATAGCGGCTTTTTCCCATCTTTACAGCATTAATTCTTTCGAGTATATGACGACCCACGTACCCACGCTGATTCTAACCGCCGAGCAGATTCGCCAGAAAATCCGGCGCATTGCGTTCCAGATTTACGAAACCAATTTTGAGGAGTCGGCCCTGTTGCTGGCCGGGATTACGGGCGAGGGCTATATACTGGCCCAGGCTCTGACGCATGAACTACGGCAGATTGCCCCGTTTACAGTCGAACTTTGCGAACTTCATCTGGATAAATCACAAACAGCCCAGCCCCCCGTCATACCCGAACGAGAGCTTACCAATCTGGCCGATAAAGTAGTGATTGTTATTGACGACGTATTATACACGGGCCGGACGCTGGCGTTTAGTCTGCAACCGTTTCTGGCCGTGCCGGTTCGTAAGTTGCAGGTGGCGGTGCTGGTGGACCGCAATCACCCCCGCTACCCCGTTGCCGCCGACTACAAGGGCTACGAACTCAGCACAACCCTCACCGACCACGTTGAGGTGATACTAAGCGACGAAAACCGGATTGGGGTGTATTTACGATGAATAGCTGCGGTGAATTATTCCAGTAACACCATAATATCTTCCTTCGTGAGCGACTTCACGAAGTTGTCTTCGGTAGTGATCAGGCTTCCGGCCAGTTGCTGCTTGGACCGTTGCAAAGCAAGAATTTTTTCTTCGACGGTATTCTTGGCGATGAATTTGTAGGTAAACACCGTTTTCTCCTGTCCGATGCGGTGCGCCCGGTCCACAGCCTGCGCTTCAATGGCGGGGTTCCACCAGGGGTCGAGGATAAAGACGTAGTCGGCAGCGGTGAGGTTGTGGCCCAGTCCGCCCGCCTTGAGCGAAATCA
>JBBRUB010000786.1:0-1550 GCA_038248175.1 Cytophagales bacterium
CCTGCCGAGCAACCAACGACGAAAGGGCGGGAAAAGAAAATAGATGAGATTATAAACCGAGGTAGTACAACGATTGGTAAGGCCGAGCCGCAGGAGCCGAAGCAGATAAAAAATTTTAACATTAAAATCATGTCCGGCCAGCTTGCCACCGTTGACCAGCTACGCGCTAAACGGCCCCGCAAACCGACCAGCCCGAAACTGGCTGTTTCCCTTCAAGACTGGATAACTGAAGCCATTGAGGAGAAGGTACAGCGGGAAAAAAAGAAGTATAATTTAGGTTCATAACCGCACCTGTTTTTACACCTTCTTTCACACTATTTTTTAGGTGTAAAAACAGGTGTGATTTCAAACCTAAATATTTGCCTTAAACCTATGAAAATCAGGTGAATTAACTACTAATACTTTATAAGTCTTAAACCAAACATAGGTAAGTGATCGAAATCGCCATCTGTAGTATGCAAATCCATGTCAAAGTACAATGCAGTAGCTGCAATCCACAAATCATTCTTTCCCATATTCCGGGCTGACATACCAGGCGGCAGCGGGTTAGATCGTAGTTTGCCCTGACTGAAAGCGTCCACCTGAGCATAAAGGCCCGTCAGCGACCGCGACACTTCAACCAGAGGATAGTAATCCAAAATGGTTTGTAGAAACGTCACTTTCTGATAGCCCCAATCGGCTTTCAGGGCGAAGGCTTCTAACTCGCCAGCAACTACCATTGGAATAACGGCTTGGGCCGGTAATCGCTCCAATCGGCGAACGTGGCCGATGATTAGATTCGTATCAAAGACCATTAGCCGCCGTTTCGTGTTCCTGTTTCAATAGTTCATCCATGCGTTGATTTTCGTCCGCAGAAAAGCCCAAATCAGGTATTTCTAATGGTTCTTTAGGGGCTACTTCATCCATAAACCGTTGCACCCCCCAACGCCTAATGTCTTCGGGTTTATAGGAGTTGGCCCCCCGGCGCATTGGCGGGATCGGCTCCACTAACTTCTTTGTTTCCATCGGTTTCTTGGTCGTTTTGTCTTCGTGAAATTACTCTAAATAACCTATTCTATTGATTTAATGCCGCTTCTACTTCCTGTTTTAGTCGTTCCTGAGCGGCCTTGCCCATCCTGACAAATACGGCATTACAGTACTTCACCCGGTCGTTTATGCGGTCGTCGGTATTTTCTTTTAACTGCCAGTCGTACAGCAGCTTATTAGCCGCTTTAGTGCCTATATCTTCCAGATACAGAGCAATATTTTTATCTGTTACCTTCCACGCCCGTAGAGTGGCCACGACCTGAGCAACGACCGTATTTTGTAGCCAGTACTCCGGTATCTTCCCGTCCTGCTTACGTTTGAGGGTGAACTTAAAGCCGGTTATCTTCTTACGGCCCCGCGTCATGCGATCAGTCTCGTAAACCGGCTCATAGTTAAAAGCTAAGTTCGTACCAGCCAATTCCTCTAACGGCTCTGTTATAGTGCGGGCTACCAGGTCTTTTGTTAGCGGGTATTTCATTTTTGGGTTTCCGTCTTTGTCTCTCTTGACCTTGCCCCGTTTGTCC
>JBBRUB010000787.1:0-1528 GCA_038248175.1 Cytophagales bacterium
ATTCGCCGGCGTCTTTTCGGGTATTGGTCTCTGCGGCTGCGGGCGCATCAACAGGACGGATTGGGGCCGACGCCGGTGAGGGTTGGGCAGGGGCGGGCGTTCCTGCCGGGCGGGGTCCAGTTGGGTTGCTGCGAGCTGCTGCGGTGCGGGCGTCATACTCGGCAGTGGCGCGGTCAACTTGCGATGTCTTACCCGACGAACAGGCCGACAGGACGGCTATGAAGGCAAGGGAAATAAGCGTTCTCATAGACTCTCAGCGTAACAGTTTTATGAAGTTATAACGAAAAATACGCCTGTATCGGGTTAAGCAGCCGGTGAGTTTTTCATTGCCTGCACAATGTGGTAATTTTACCGGCAAGATTCGCTAACTGAAATGTACAAAACCACCGAAATCACTTCCGCCGAAATCGCGTCTGACAATCCCGTTCATCAGCGGCTGCTGTTTCCTTATACCGAAGCGGCCAAACTCGTGGGTGGCAACGTGCTGGAGATTGGCTGTGGCTGGGGTAGGGGGCTGGAACTGCTCACCAAAGCGGCTCAGCACTATACGGGCATCGATAAGAACAATGATTTGATTAACTCGCTGAGTGCCGAGTACTCTCAGGCTACGTTCAAAGCCGCCAACATTCCGCCCCTGCCTTTTGCTGATAACACCTTCGATTTTATCGTGACTTTTCAGGTAATCGAACACATTGAAAACGACGATCTGTTTATCAAAGAAGCCCACCGGGTGCTGAAGCCGGGCGGCAAACTGCTGCTGACCACGGTAAACAAAACGTTCTCGCTCACCCGCAATCCCTGGCACGTTCGGGAATATACCGCCATAGAACTGCGTACCCTGATGAGCAAGTATTTCAAGACCATAAAAACGCGCGGTATTCACGGTAATGACAAGGTGATGACGTACTACGAACAGAACAAAGCGTCGGTGCAGAAAATAACCCGTTTCGACGTGCTGAATTTGTAATACCGCCTGCCCCGCCGGTTGCTACAGGTTCCTTACGATTTGATGAACCGCCTGAACCGTAACCGCCTGCTCCGGGCCGATGGTATTGCCGCCGAAATCAACTACACGGACTACGTCATCAGCAGCGAACCGGCTCAGAGTCTTGATTTTTTTTACATTGCTACCAAGTGAGTGATGGACGTTGTACGAAAATACCGACCTTTAACCATAGCACCTTAAAACCAGAAGGCCATGACCTTATCCAGACGATTATTTCTGCAACAGACCAGTACACTTGCTGCTGGTGCTGCGTTGCTGCCCTCCACCCTGCGGGCAACTGGTATGACCGTGAAAAAGCCCGGTATCCAGCTTTACTCCCTGCGCGACGACATGGAACGCGACGCCAAAGGAACGCTCAGAAACGTAGCCAAAATCGGCTACAAAGAAATTGAGTCATATCCCGGCAAAAACGGGTTCCTGTGGGGCATGAAACCCGCCGAGTTCAAAGCCTATATGAAAGACCTCGGTCTGGCCAATGTTAGTACCCATACCGGCATCGAAAAAAACATGCCTGAACTGATG